>NZ_JAMYPL010000031.1:0-66234 GCF_040320355.1 Mesorhizobium sp. M0715
CCGGCCTCAAACCCGAGCCGCAAGGCACCCCACATTGGCCTGACCCTCCCTCCTTGCCCCTATAACTTAATAACGCAACGGGCCCACAAGGGGGGAGATTGGCCGTCACTTCGGCTTTCGCCAATTTCCTTACCTCAGGCATTGGACGAATGGTTCATTTCGCCTACCAATCCAGCGCCGGCGGAAAGCTCACCGCCACCTCAAGGCCAGGCCGACAATCCTCAAGCGTAATCGACGCGCCATGCAGGTCGGCGATGGCCCTGACAAGGCTGAGACCCAGCCCGCTGCCGGATGTCGACCGGCTATGGTCCAGCCGATAAAGCCGCTGAAACACTTTTTCATGTTCGTCGGTGGGAATGCCGGGACCGTTGTCGGCGACACCGGCAACGACGCGTTCGCCCTGGCGCGTCGCCGACAGCTTTATCGTCGTGCCCGATGGACAATGGCGCAGCGCGTTCTCGACCAGATTGGCGAACATCTGCGTCAACAGCTCGCGATCGCCATGGATCCGGTCCGTCGTTTCCTGTGGTTGCGCCAACGACAGCGACTTTCCGTCGTCCTCGGCAACATCGGCATAGATCTCGGCGATGGTTTGCAGCACCTCGCCCAGATCGACATCGGTGAACCGCGCCCGGCGCGCGCCGGCTTCGATCTGCGCGATGCGCAGCAGCGCATCGAAGGTCTCGTTGATCTGCAGGCTCTCGGCATGCGCCTCCGCCAGTTCAGCCGCGATTTTCTGGCCCGACAGGTTCTTTTCCGATGCGGTGTCGAGGATCATCTGCAACCGGTTGAGCGGCGTCTTCAGGTCGTGGGCGATGTTGGCGCTGACCTGTTTCATGCCTTCGACCAGTGCCGACAGGCGATCGAGCGCGGCATTGACCTGGCTGGAGACGATGTCGATGTCGTCGCCCTTGCCGGTCAGCGGAATGCGGGTGTCCAGCCGTCCGTGCGAGACATCCACCATGGTGGCGGCGATGCCGTCGAGACGGCGCTGGACCCGCGAGGCCAGCAGGGCGCCGCCGGCGACCGCCAGCCCGGTGATGATCAGGGTTCCCCAGCCAAAGCTCATCAGCACGATCCTCTCCAGCTCCTCCGTCTCGGAAAGGCTGAAGGCGACGGTCAGGGTGTTGCCGCCGACCGGACCGGAATAGGCGCGGTACTCGGCGCCGGGCGGCACGCCGGGCATTTCGGTGTCGAACATCGAGAAGCCGTCGGGGAGCCCTGCCGCGGTGAAGTTGCCGGCCAGGCGATTGCCCGTCGCGTCGGTCAGCGAAAACAGCTGCTCCTTCTTGAGGCTGCGCAGGGAGTGGCTGCCGACGGTCTCAACCAGCTCCTTGAGATCGTTCTCGGCATAGGTCGCGGCGACCACCGCGTAGGTCTCCTTGATGGTGTCGTCGAGCCGCTCGGCAAGATCGGCGCTCATCATCTGGTAGACGATGGCGCCCGACAGGACGAAGGCCAGCACGAACAGGAAGGCGAAGGTCAGGGCCAGCCGGAACGGCGTGCTGCGCAGCAGGCGGGACCATGTTCCGGTCATGACGGCGCGTGCAGGCTGTAGCCGGTGTTGCGGACGGTGTGGATGAGCTGGGTTTCGAAGGGCTTGTCGACCTTGGCCCGCAGCCGGCTGATATGGGTCTCGACGACGCTGGTCCTGGGATCGAAATGAAAATCCCAGACGCGCTCCAGAAGCATGGTGCGGGTGATGACACGGCCTTCGCCGCGCATCAGCACTTCCAGCAGGCTGAATTCCCGCGGCTGCAGGTCGATCGTCTGGCCCCGCCTGATGACGCGTCGCATGATCAGGTCCATCTCGAGGTCGGCAACCCGTAGAACGGTTTTCTGCTCCTGCGCCGCCGGCCGCCGGCCGAGCGCGTTGATGCGGGCGAGAAGCTCGGAAAAGGCGAAGGGCTTGACCAGATAGTCGTCGCCGCCGGCCTCGAGCCCCTCGACGCGGTCGTCGATGCCGCCGACCGAGGTGAGAAAGATCGCCGGCGTCCGCACGCCGGCGGCGCGGACCGCCTTGATCATCGACAGGCCGTCGAGGCCGGGGATCATCCGATCGGCGATGATCACGTCGTAATTGCCCCGGGTCGCCGCGAACAGCGCGTCATGTCCGTTGCGCAGCAGGTCGCAGACATGGCCGGCCTCGGTCAGTCCCCTGACGATATAGTCGGCCGTCCTGTGGTCGTCCTCGACGAGAAGCAGTCGCATGAAAGGTCCGGTCCGTTGCCGAGATGGAGAGGCTATCACCGGCACGGGCTTGTTCCTAGGATGTCACGAAGGCGCAGGTATGGTGGCGCTTTCGTCATACATTCGCGATTGGCGGAAGCTTTCCTGGCTTCGTCCTTGGGATGCCGTGACATCTCCGAGCCGCGTAGCGATGCGGAACCCGACGTCCGCGGGACAGCACCCCCCTCTGCCCTTCCGGGCATCTCCCCCGCAAGCAAGGGGGGAGATCGGCAGCTTCGATCCCCCACCCCTCTTGCAACTCTTGCAACATTCGAGATTGGCGAAAGCGGAGGTACAGTCAATCTCCCCCCTTGCGGGGGAGATGGCCGGCAGGCCAGAGGGGGGTGTGAAGGATCGCTACTGAAGAAAACTTCCATTCTGCTCTGCACTTGGTCAGCGCACGCACACGCTGAGGTCAATCCGATTCCAGGAGGATCTCATCGGCCTCGTCGCCCTTCAGGGTCATGTGCAGGACGAGGGCGATGATGCAGCCAAGGAAGAGCAGGCTGGTGAAGATGGTGCCGAAGCCCAGGCCGCCATGCCTGGCCGACCGCGACAGCAGGTCACCGAATGAGGCGCCGAGCGGCCGCGTCAGGATATAGGCGAGCCAGAAGGCCAGGATGCCGTCGAGACTGAGCAGCCAGTAGGCGAGCGCTATCAGCGCGATGACGCCGCCGAACAGCAGCCCCGTCGTGAGGTAGCCCATGTCGAAGCTTTCGGCGACGAGATCGCCGGCGGCGGTGCCGAGCGCGAAGGTCAGCAGGATCGCCAGCCAGTAGAAGATCTCGCGCCTGGTGGTGAAGATGGTGTGGATCGACAGCGTCCTTTCGCTGGCGTACCAGACCGCGAATGTCGCAGCGAGCGCGACCGAGAAGGCGATGGTTGCCGTCTGCAGGCGCACGCCGAAACTGTCGACGAGGCTGTCCGTCACCAGCGTGCCGACGATGCTGATCAGCACCACCGCCGGCCAATAAGCCCACGGCATATAGCGTTTCCGCGTAAACTGCAGGACGAGGGCCGTGGTCAGGATGCCGGTCATGATCAGCGAGGTGGCGGTCAGCCCAAGCCCGAGTGTGTCGGCAAGATAATCCGCCGCGGTCTCGCCCGTGGTGACCGCCATCAGCTTGACCAGCCAGAAGTCGAGGGTGACGTCGGGAACCCTGCTGTGGCTCGGTGCGGCGGGTTGTTGCCTGTTGGGCGCGAGCATGGCTGAAGTCCAGAGGTCGACGGTTGCGGCGGGGCGGTGGCGATCCACCCCGCGCATCGTAAGCAAACGAGTTCACACCGGCCTGTCCGGCGGCATACAAATTCGTAAGAATGGCGCGCAAAAGGCATTGGGAATGCCTGGCGATGCGTTTGATGGAATGCGGCGCCTTGCATCCGCCATTGCTGCTCAACGGCGCGCTGATGGCGGGCGCGATGCCGGGCCGCACGTTCGGCCCGACCCACCCTGCGCTCTAGTGATCGGTGGTTCTAGCTGCCGAGCGGATGCGGCATGTAGCCGACGAAGCCGGCGATCTTCCAGCTGCCGCCGACCTTGCTGCAGAAATACAGCGTCTGCCATTTCAAGCGATCGACGCTGCCGTCCGCCTTGGCAACCGAGCCGTCGAATTTCTTGTGCAGCACGGCGCGGTCGCCGTCGACATCGATGTCGCGCATGTTGGTGACGCGAAACAGCGCCTCGCGCAGCGGCTCGGCGAATTTGGTCGCCGCCGTCTCCTTCGCCTGGCGCAGCCACTCGTCGCGATAGATCTCCAGTCGCGGAAACTGCAGCCGCCAGGCATCGGCATTGCTGAGGAAATGCGCATGCATGCCGAAGAAGCTCGAGGCGACGAAATCATCCTCGACCATGGCCCAGTCCTGGCCGATGAAGGCGTCGATGTCGCGCCGCACCAGCATTTCCCAGAGCGCGTGGCGATCGGTATCGCCTGATGGAAACGGGTTCTTGTCGTAAGTCATTGCTGGGTGTCTCCGCTCTGGCAAATGCGTCTGTGCGTTACGGCTCCCAAGTCGCCCGCCAGCGCGTACGATGCAAGCGCTCTTGTAATAAAGCAACGCGGATTTCGAAGAATGTTGCTTTCCAACAAGCCCCCTATGAGGATCGCCCCGATCGGCGTAAGTGTCGATCGAAGCGGGCGCTGCCATGGCACCCCGTCCTGTCATCAGAGGAGGCTTGTCCCTTGCCGAAACAGTGTTTTGGAACATCGCATGTGCCGTTGTCGCCAGCCGTGCGGGCCGGTGATCTCGTCTATGTCTCGGGGCAAGTGCCTGTCGGCAGCGATGGCATCGTGGTCAAGGGCGGCATAACGGAGCAGACCGAGCAGGTGCTCGCCAACATCAAGGCCGCACTGGCGCTGGCCGGCTGCACAATGGACGATGTGGTGAAGACCACGGTCTGGCTGGAGGATGCGCGCGATTTCGGCGCCTTCAACGCGGTCTATGCCCGGCACTTCCCCAAAGACCCGCCGGCCCGCACCACGGTCGAATCGCGGCTGATGATCGACATCAAGATCGAGGTCGAGGCGGTCGCCTACCGGCCTCTCTGAGCAAAAAGCAACGAAGCGGAGGTGACCCCAATGCAATTCGACCTCCTGCTGAAGGGCGGACGGCTGATCGATCCGGCCGCTGGCCTCGACGCGCTACGTGATGTCGCCATCGCCAATGGCCGCGTTGCCGCGGTCGACGCCGATATCCCGGCGGACAGCGCCGCGCAGATCGTCGATGCCGGCGGCTGCATCGTCACGCCGGGCCTGGTCGACCTGCACAGCCACGTCTATTGGGGCGGCACGTCGCTCGGCGTCGATGCCGATCGGCTGGCCGCCAAGAGCGGCACCACCACCTTCATCGATGCGGGCAGTGCGGGAGCCGGCAATTTCCTCGGCTTCCGCCGCCATGTCATGGAGCGGTCGAAGGTCCGCATCCTGGCCTATGTCAACATTTCCTTTGCCGGCATTTTCGGCTTCTCGCAGACGGTGTCGGTCGGCGAGTGCAGCGACCTCAGGCTGTGCGAGCCGCGCGAGGTGGTCGCGGCGGTGCGTGAACACCGCGATGTCGTGGTCGGCGTAAAAGTCCGCTCCGGCAAGCATGCCGGCGGCACCAGCGGCATCGCCCCGGTGGATCTGGCGCTGGAGGCCGCCGACCAGGCTGGCCTGCCGCTGATGGCGCATATCGATGAGCCGCCGCCCGGCCGCTCGGAAGTGCTGCCGCGCCTGCGCAAGGGTGACATCCTCACCCACTGCTTCCGGCCGTTTCCCAATGCGCCGGTGTTCGCCTCCGGCGCGGTGCGGCCCGACATGCGGCTGGCGCGCGAGCGCGGCGTCATCTTCGACATCGGCCACGGCATGGGCTCGTTCGATTTCGCCGTCGCCCGCGCCATGCTTGAGGAAGGGCTGGCCCCGGACGTGATCTCGAGCGACGTGCATCTCTACTGCGTCGATGGGCCGGCCTTCGACATCCTGGTCTGCATGTCGAAGCTGCTGGCGCTCGGCATGCCGCTGGTCGAGGTCCTGCGCGCCGCCACGCAAGCGCCGGCGAGGGCGATCGCGCGGCCTGATCTCGGCACGCTGGCGGTGGGCACCGTCGGCGATGTCGCCGTGCTCCGGCAGCGCCCGGGCCGCTTCACCTTTGTCGATGCGGTCGGCGCGTCATTGGTCGCCGACCAGAGGCTGGTGTCGGAAGGCATCGTTATCGGCGGCACCTGGTGGCCGAACGAGGCGGCTGATCACAACGAGACCGAGCGTTTCGTGGCGCAGGCGTCGCATACGCATGTCGAGGTGGCGGCGAGGCACTTTGGGCACCGGCATGAGTGAAAGTTCTGCGCGACTTCGTCATCCACGGGCGGAGCGGAAGCGAAGCGGACGCGCAGACCCGAGGATCCATGCCGTGACCATTGCCGAAGAATGCGACGGATCAGGATGGTTGTTCGATAGGCCCTTCATCGCCGTTGGTGCATTGAAAGCCGATTCTGGTCCGCTTTCGCGTGCACGAATGGCGCGGCATGGATCCTAGGGTCTGCGCCGCGTCGCTTCGCTCCTTGCTTTGCCCTAGGATGACGAATCCATAGGACGCTCGTTGCTTGAATTGCTCGGTGCCCCGTAAACCGGCGTCTCAATCCCTTCCATCCGCGCCTTGATCTGCAGCGCGACATATTTCGAATAGAAACGCGACAGCGCCAGATTGCCGCCGTGGAACCACAGTGCTTCCTGCGCGGTCGGCTTCCACATGTTGCGCAGCTCGCCCTGCCAAGGGCCGGGGTCGCCCTTGACGCCAGAGCCCAATCCCCAGCAGGGGCCGACCTTGTCGGCGACTTCACGTGAGACGATCGCCGCCACCGTCTCGTTCATCGACTGATAGCCTGTGCAGGCGATGATGGCGTCGGCGGCGAGTTCGCTGCCGTCCTCGAACAGGATGCCGCTCGGGGTCAGCGATTTGATGGCGACGCCGCTGCGGATGCCGATCTTGCCGTCGATGATCAGGTCGGAAGCGCCGACATCGATATAGTAGCCGGAGCCGGTGCGGTAGGCCTTCATCAGAAGGCCGGTCTCGTCGTCGCCGAAATCGAGGGCGAAGCCGGCGGCGCGCAGGCGGTCGTAGAACGCGGCATCGCGCGCCTTGATCACCTCGTAGAGCGCCCGCTGGCCCTTGGGCACCAGCGCGAACGGTGTCGAGGCGACGATCATGTCGGCTTTCTCGGTGGTGATGCCGCGCGCCAGTGCGTCTTCCGAGAAGATCTCGAAGCCGACTTCCATCAGCGTGCTCGATTTGACCACTGTGGTCGGCGAACGCTGGATCATGGTGACCTCGGCGCCGCTTTCCCAGAGGTCGACGCAGACATCGTGGCCGGAGCTTGCCGCGCCGATGACAGCGACACGTCTGCCCCGGAATTTCTCGCCGCTGGCATACTGGCTGGAGTGCAGCAATTCGCCCTTGAACCGGTCGGCGCCCGGAAGATCGATCCGCCGTGGCGGGCCGTAGGCGCCGGTGGCGAAGACGATGTGCTTGGGCTTCAGCGTGATCTGCCGGCCGACGCGGTCGACCACCACGGTCCAGACTTTTTCGACCTCATCATAGGACGCGCTGAGGCATTTGGTGGCGACCCAGTAATTGAGCTCCATGACGTGCGTGTACATTTCCAGCCAGTCGCCCATCTTGTCCTTGGGCGTGAACACCGGCCAGTTTTCGGGGAAGGGGATGTAGGGCAGATGATCGTACCAGACCGGGTCGTGCAGCACGAGCGTGCGGTAGCGGTTGCGCCAGGAATCGCCGGGCCGCGCATTTTTCTCGATGACGATGGTCGGCACGCCGAGCTGGCGCAGCCGCGCCCCCAGCATGATGCCGCCCTGGCCGCCGCCGATGACCAGGCAGTAGGGCTGTTCCTCGTTGCCGAGCTCGCGCGTCTCGCGCGCCCGCGCCTCCGACCAGGTTTCACGCTGGGGATCGGCCTTGTGGCGCACGCCGAGTGGCCGGTCTGCGCCCTTGCGCTCCTCGAATCCCCTGAGGTCCGTCATCGCGGTGAACAATGTCCGGCAGCGGCCGTCGCGCAGCCGCATGATGCCTTCGCCTGACGCCACCGCGGTTTCGAAGCTGAACCAAGCCTCGATGGTGCCCTCCTCCGAAGTTGCCTCGCCGATCAGCTGCCATGCCCTGGGCTTGGTCGTCGCCAGCGCAGCTTTCAGCATATCGGCGATCGCCTCGCGGCCTTCCATGGTGGTGATGTTCCAGGTGAAGGTCAGGAGATCGCGCCAGTAGCAATCATCGACAAACAGGTTGGTCGCGGCCGCCGCGTCTCCCGCTTCGAGTACCTTGGCAAAGGACCCGAGCCATGCGGCTGCCTGTTTCGATGGGGCTATCTCGAGCATGTCTTTCCCTCTTCCTGCAACACGCCGCACACGGCGTAAAAATCTCAATTGTCGAACGCGGCGCCGCCCCTCATCCGCCTGCCGGCACCTTCTCCCCGTGAACGGGGAGGAGGGAGCTAATCCCCGAGCGGCTCCATCTCCTTGCCGGTGCGGTGGATCTGGGCGTTGTATTTGATGCGGCGCACCGTCTCGCGGGCCGAGCCGTCGAGCTTGTAGGCCGAGGCCACCGCCAAAAGGTCGATCGCCGCCAGGAAGGCGAAGCGCGAGGCCGTCGGCTTCAGCGTGTCGGGATATTCGGGCACCGCCACCGTCAGCCTGACGTCGCAGGCGCGGGCGAGTTCGGTGTCGGGCGCGGTCACGGCGATCGCGTTGGCGCGGTAATGCTTGGCGAGCTCGACGGCCTCGATCACCTCGCGGGTGCGTCCCGTCGCCGAAATGGCGATCACCAGATCGCCCGGCTTGAGCGTCGAGGCGGTCATGCGCATCAGATAGGGGTCGCACTGGGCGCTGACTGTGATGCCGTAGCGGAACAGCCGGTATTGGGTTTCCTGCGCCAGCGCCGAGGAGCTGCCGCCGAGGCCGAAGACCGTAACCTGGCGCGCCCTGGCGATCAGCTCGGCGGCTTTCTGCAGCTGCGCCGGGTCGAGCTGCCGCTCGGCCTCCTGCAGCGCCCGGCGCGCCTCGCCGAACACGGCGTTCCAGAACGGCATGCCATTGTCATTGCTGACGGAGGGCGACTTGGCCAGATAGAGCGCGCCGACGACGAGGCTCTGCGCCAGCTTCAGCTTGAAGTCACGCACACCCTCGCAGCCGATGGCGCGGCAGAACCGGGTCACCGTCGGTTCGCTGACCCCGGCGCGCTGGGCAAGGGCGGCGTTGGACGCGTCGACGGCATATTTGACGTCGTCGAGCACGACATCGGCGACACGCCGTTCGGCAGGGCGCAATTCGCTGTAGGAATCCTTGACCAGCGAAATGATGTCGGGAATGCGCCGGACAGGATCGCGCCTCTCGGTATCGGGGTCTGGAACAGGCTCGTCCTGGCTGCCAGCTTCGGTCATGGGGTCCTGGTCTTTCCCTGGGTTGCGAGGCTGTCGTCTTAGCATGTTTGCACGCCTTGGCTCCACGTGCCCGGCCGCATCGCAACCGCAGCGTGTCGTTGGGGAAAGCTCACCTTCCTCCGTTCCTCTCTGATCCGTGTCAGTCCAGAAGTATGTAGGAAAGCAACATGCATTTCAAGGGCGTAAAATGCCATTAAAACAACCAGATAGGTATATCACCCGATTTTCGTGATACAGTTATCATCGCCGGTGCTTGACAGGAAAGTAGGATAGTTACAGACTGATTTTCGCAGGGATGAGCCAATGGATCATCGAGCAATCTTCCCGGGGGGCAGATGAACACGGGCGATGCAAAAAAGCCGAAACTTGGCGTGCAGGCAGCGACCAAGATCTATCACACGGCCTCCGGCGACCTGCTGGCGCTGGACCGTTGCAGCCTCGATGTCAGCGCCAATGAAATCGTCTCGATCGTCGGTCCTTCCGGTTGCGGCAAGACCACGCTCTTGTGGTCGATGTCGGGCCTGCACAGCCTGACCAGCGGCGAGATCCGGCTCGACGGCAAGGCCATCACCGGTCCGCATCCTGATATCGGCATCGTTTTCCAGGAAGCGAACCTTCTGCCGTGGCGCAATCTCGATGCCAACATCCGCTTTCCCTTCGAGATCAAGGGCGAGAAGCCGGACCGGGCGTGGATCGCGCATCTGCTCAACCGGGTCGGGCTCGACGGCTTCGGCGGCAAATTTCCGCGCGAGTTGTCGGGCGGCATGCAGCAGCGCGCGGCGATCGTGCGGGCGCTGGCGCTGAAGCCCTCGGTGCTTTTGATGGACGAGCCGTTCGGCGCGCTCGACAGCTTCACCCGCGAGGAGATGAACCGGCTGGTCGAGGAGATCTGGCTCGACACCAAGACAACCATCGTCTTCATCACCCACTCGATCGAGGAGGCGATCTTCCTCTCCGACCGGGTCGTGGTACTGAGCGCCCGGCCTGGCCGCGTCGCCAAGGAGTATCGCGTGCCGTTTCCCCGGCCGCGCTCGCTGGAGATCATGGCGACGAAAGAGGTCTTCGACCTCACCAACCGTATCAAGATGGACATTGTCGGCGAACGCACGCGGCCAAAAACGCCGGAGCGCCCGAGCGCCGAGATCGTGAGGATCAGACCGTGAGCGGAGGCGACGCCATTCCGGAATTCTCGAAGTCCAAGTCTGGCGATGGCCACGAGGTCAGCCTGACCAACCTGTCGGCCTTCGCCAGTGGCCCCGGCATCAAGTCGGGCAGGGAGGTGGCGGCCATTCTTGCCGTGGCGGTGATCATCATCGGCGGCATCGAACTGGCGCTGCGGCTGTTCCACGTTCCGCTCTACATCATGCCGCCGCCAAGCTCGATCGCCTATGCGCTGTTCGACGAGTTTCCGCTGATCGCGCCGCATCTCGGCTACACGCTGGTCGAGCTGGTGTCCGGCTTCACCATCGGCGCCATCGTCGGCCTGGTGCTGGCCGCCGTCATCACCCAGTTCCCGTTCGCCGAGAAGATCGTCGCGCCCTACATCCTGCTCTTGGTCACCACGCCGATGCTGGCACTGGTGCCGCTTCTGATCCTGCGCTTCGGCTTCGGCTACACGCCGCGCATCATCGCGGTGGCGCTGGCCGCCGGGCCGATGGTGATGATCAATGCCGCGACCGGCTTTCGCCGCGTCGACAGCGCCAAGATCGCGCTGGCGCGCTCCTATGGCGCCAGCACCTTGCAGATCTTCTGGAAGATCCGAGCGCCGATGGCGCTGCCGATGATCCTGGTCGGGCTGATGATCGGCGCCATCTTCGGCTTGTTGACAGCGGTCGGCGCCGAAATGGTCGGCGGCGGTTTCGGCCTCGGCAACCGGCTGACCACCTATTCGTCGATGATCCAGATGCCGCAGTTCTTCGCCGTGGTGCTGATCCTGTCGACGCTCGGCATCCTGATCTACGTGCTGTTCTTCGTGATCGGCAAGAAATGGGCGAGCTGGGAGGCTTGAACACAAAAGTACAGACGACGCCCGGGAGGCGGGCGGCAAGAGACTGACATCAAACAAAAAAGGGGAATGCCATGACCAATAATTTCTCGATCAACCCGGCGGGGATCAGCCGCCGCACTTTCCTGCAGGTGACCGGCGCCGGGCTGGTGACCGCGACGGCGCTCGGCGCCACCGGCCTCAAGGCCAGGGCCGAACCCTACGGAAAGTTCACCTGGATTTCGCCGCGCGGCACGCTCGAAGTGCTCGACGACTATCCGTACTGGGCAGCCAAGAAGGCAGGCTATTTCGATGGGCTGGACACCGATATGCAGCCGGGGCCGTCGGACGGCACCGCGACGGTGAAGTTCGTCGATGTCGGCCAGGCCGATATGGGCTTCCCGTCGCCCGGCGTGTTCTCCTTCGCCATCCAGAACGGCATGAAGCTGAAGTCGGTGTTCCATATGGGCGCCCGCGACACGTTCAGCATCGCCTTCCGCAAGGGCGAGGGCTCGAACGATCTGAAGAAGCTGGAAGGCAAGACCATCCTGCTCGGCTCAGCCGCCTGGCAGTCGATCACCGACCCACTGCTGGCGGCGCAGGGCGTCGACATCAAGAAGGTCAAATATGTCGAGGCCGGCTGGCCGACATGGGGCACGGCTCTTGCCGGCGGCCAGGGCGACGCTGCCCTGTCGTGGGAAGGCCTGCGCGCCGAATGGATCGCCAAGGGGCTCGACTTTGAATACTGGCTCGGCGTGCAGAACTCGAAGCTGCCGGCCAACACTTTCGTCGTGCGCGCCGCCGATCTTGAGGACGCCGACAAGAAGGCGTTGCTGGAAAAGTACCTGCGCGGCTGGGCGATGGGCCTCGAATTCGGCTACCAGAATCCCCGCGCGGCGGTCGAAGCGGTGTTCGATCAGTTCCCGACGCTGGCCAAGAATCTCGGACCCGAGCTCGGCACCACCTCGATCCTGCAGCAGATCAATGTCTTCCGCGGCGACATGGACAAGCGCGGCGGCTGGGGCTCGCACGACATGGCGAGCTGGCAGGGCTTTTTCGACGAGATCCACAAGATCGGCCAGATCACCGCTCCGGTGAAGGCCGAGGATGTCTGCACCAACGATCTGATCGGCCCGGCCAATGATTTCGACAAGGCCAAGGTTAAAGCCGATGCCGACGGATACAAGCTGTCGGAAGGTTTCGCCGCGCTCGATGTCGAGAAGATCAAGGCACATCTGTTCGATTCGGCGATCAAGTAGGGGCGCAAACGGATCATGTCGGCGCCGCCCCTCATTGCCCTGCCGGGCTCCTTTCCTCTCCCTCCGGAGGGGGGAGAGGTGGCGCCGCGAAGCGGCGACGGAGTGGGGGAAGGCGTTCGCCAAACGCGCAGTCGCCGCAAGACAGGCACAATCCGACGCGCAAGAAATATTAGGCGGGCGGCGAAGGTCGACCCCCACTCCGTCGAGCTGCGCTCGACACCTCTCCCCCGATCGACGGGGGAGAGGAAGGGCAGTGAGCGGCGGCGCTGATCGCCGTCCACAATTCAATCAATTGGGAGGCAGCGGTGTCCGACAAGGTAAAGGTGCTGGTGGTGGGTCTCGGCAATATGGGTGCGTCGCATGCCAGCGCGTATCACCGGCTCGACGGTTTTGAGATCGTCGGCATTATGAGCCGCTCGATCAAGAGCAACACGAAGATTCCGGGAGAATTAGCCGGCTACCCACTCTACGAGGATTTCGACCAGGCGCTGAAGGAGACAAAACCGGACGCCGTCTCGATCAACAGCTGGCCGAACACCCATGCCGAATATGCGCTGAAGGCAATCGCCGCCAACTGCCATGTGTTCATGGAAAAGCCGCTCGCCACCAACAATGAGGATGCCGAGAAGGTGGTCGCGGCGGCGCGCGCCAAGAACCGCAAACTGGTGCTCGGCTATATCCTGCGCGTGCATCCCTCGTGGATCAAGTTCATCGAGGTCGGCAAGACGCTCGGCAAGCCGCTGGTGATGCGGCTCAACCTCAACCAGCAGAGCAGCGGCAGCGCCTGGCACTGGCACAAGAACCTGATCGATTCGCTGATCCCGATCGTCGATTGCGGCGTGCACTATGTCGACGTCATGTGCCAGCTGACCGGCGCCAAGCCGGTGCGAGTGCATGGCATCGGCGCCAAATTGTGGGCGGAAGCCGACAAGCAGAATTACGGCCATCTGCACGTCACCTTCGATGACGGTTCGGTCGGCTGGTACGAAGCGGGCTGGGGGCCGATGATGAGCGAGACGGCCTATTTCGTGAAGGATGTGGTCGGCCCCAAGGGCGCGGTGTCGATCGTCGCTGGACAGCAGGCAAGCAGTGCTGCCGAACTGGCAGAGGTTTCGAACTCCGCCGACATCGACCGCCACACCAAGACCGATGCGCTGAAGATCCACTATGCCGCGGTCGACGGCGACAAGAATTTCTCCAAGCCCGACGAGATCGTCAGCATGGAGGACGAGCCCGGTCACCAGGAACTCTGCGACCGCGAGCAGGCCTTCTTCCTGCGCGCCATCCGCGAGGATCTCGACCTGACCGAGCAGATGGATGCCGCGGTCAACAGCCTGCGCATCGTGCTCGCCGCCGAACAGAGCATCGCGCTCGGGCGGACCATCGACCTGGCCTGACGCAATTCCCGTCTCCCCGTCCCCATTCGAGGCTGTCGCATATGGATTCTGGCGAAGAAGGACCCCCACCCTAACCCTCCCCACAAGGGGGAGGGAAGCTGCCGCGCTCTTCATCCTCGGTGTTAAACGCCTGTGATTTGCCGAGTTCAGCGCCTACAGAATCCCCCTCCACCTTGTGGGGAGGGGTTAGGGGTGGGGGTATTCGTAGGGCGAAAAGCTAGGTTTCTTGAGTGCCTTGGTCCCTCTCGACAGAGGGTGCCGGGAGGCGGCGCCAAACGTTGGCAAGATCAACGAACGACGTTGAAAAATTGGGAGAGAGACATGGTCACCGAAAGTCTGCTGAAAACCTATGCCGAGTCCGACGCGCTCGACCTGGCCGGACTGGTGCGGAGCGGCCAGGTTTCGCCGGCGGAGCTGGTCGAGGCGGCGATCACGCTGGTCGAGCGGCTCAACCCGGCGCTCAACGCGGTCATTCACCGCCTCTACGACATGGCGCGCGCCCAGGCCGAAACGGTCGACACATCAGCGCCCTTCGCCGGCGTGCCGTTCCTGCTCAAGGAGCTGGCCTCGTCCTGGACCGGGGCGCCGAACACCAACTCCTCATTCTACCTGAAGGACGTTGTCGCCGATTTCGACACCGAGGTCGTTCGCCGCATGAAGGCGGCCGGGCTGGTGCTGGTCGGCAAGTCGAACGCGCCGGAAAATGGCTGGTCGATCACCACCGAGCCGAAACTCTACGGTGTGACGAAGAACCCGTGGAAGGAAGGCATCACGCCCGGCGGCTCCAGCGGCGGCGCTGCCGCGGCCATCGCGTCGCGCATGGTGCCGATCGCCGAGGCCAGCGATGGCGCCGGCTCGATCCGCATCCCGGCCTCCTGCTGCGGCATTGTGGGCTTAAAACCGTCGCGCGGCCGTGTCAGCCTCGCGCCGTTCGGCGACTATTGGTATGGCGGCGCCTATTTTCTCTGCTGCTCGCGCACCGTGCGCGACACCGCGGCCTATCTCGATGCCGTTGCCGGCGCGCTGCCCGGCGATCCCTACACGCCGCCGGTTCCAGATGGCAGCTGGCTCAGCCTCTCGGCGCGAGCGCCAAAGAAGCTGCGCATCGGCTTTTCCGTCACGCCGGTGAAGGCGGCGGTGCTGGCGACCGTGGCGGCACTCGAGCGCCTCGGCCACCATGTCGAAGAGCATGACATGCCGCTCGACGCCAATGCTGTGTGGAAGACCTACACCAACATGACCTGCGTGCAGACGGCGGCGACGTTCGACTACCTTGAGACGGTGGTGGGGCGGCCGGTGACGCCAGGCGATGTCGAGGCGGTGACTTGGGCAATCATCGAGCGCGGCCGCTCGACCAGCGGCATCAGGCACATCTCCGATGTCGAGCAACTCAGGCAGGTCGGCCGCGACATCGTCGGCGACCTCGGCGCCTACGATCTCTTCATCACCCCGACCCTGACGCAGCTGCCGCGCCCGTTCGGCTATTACGACATGTCGGAAACAGACATCGACCGCTACAACGCCAAATGGGCGGACTCGGTGTTTGCCTTCCCCTTCAACATCTCCGGCCAGCCGGCGATCTCGCTGCCGCTCGGCTGGTCGAAAGGCGGCGTCCCGATCGGCGTGCAGCTGGTCGGCCGCTACGGCGACGAGGCGACGGTGCTGGCCGCGTCGGCACAGTTGGAGCAGGAGATGCCGTGGAGAGGGAGAAGGCCGGCGGTGAGTGGGTAGGTGCTGGGCACCGCGTGCGGCTTCGAGATCGGCCAAATCCGCCCATCGCTTCGTCATCCACGGGCGGAGCAAGGAGCGCAGCGACGCAGCGCAGACCCGAGGATCCATGCCGCGACTTCAAAGCGTCGCTACGATGAAGAGTTCTGCTCCGCTGCATTCCTCGGCCAAGGTCACGGCATGGATCCTCGGGTCTCCGCGACGGAGCTTCGCTCCTGCTCCGCCCGTGGATGACCAAGGTGGGGAGGCTTCGGCCAATCTCCAGCGTTCAGACTCAAAGCCGGCTATCCAATCCTCTCCAACCGTCTCGGCAGACGATTCATGGCAACAGGCCCGTCCGGTGTGATCAGGAACTGGTCCTCGAGATTGAAGCTGGCGAGGCGGTCTATGTAGAGCGGGATTTCGAAGGCCAGCACCATGCCGGCTTCGATCACGACATCGCTGTCGGCCGCAATGAACGGCCATTGCTCTGAGAAGACGGACTGGCCGACGCCATGGCCGAAATGGCCGCGGCGGTAGGTACGCAGCCCTTGCCGCGCCAGGCTGTCGGTGGCCACGCGATGCACTTGGGCGAGCGTGGTTCCCGGAACAAGGGATGCCAGCCCGTCGTCAAAGGTCCGCTCGGCGATCGCGTGCAGTTCGGCCTGCTCGGCGGATGGCGGTCCGAAGGTGAAGTTGCGCGACATGTCGGAGGCGTAGCCGCCGACCGTGCAGACCATGTCGCACTTCAGCGGATCGCCAGGCATGGCTTTCGCATCGGTGCTTCTGAGCCGGGCGCCGAGCGTCACATATTCGGCTGTGGCGACCGGATGGGACAGGCCGGCCGCGGCCGTGGCGACGCCTTGCCGATAGAGGGCAATGAGATCGGCCTGACGCATGCCGGCCATGGCATCGACCTGCAGCCGCTCCAGCCCGGCCTCCGACAGGATGATGCCTTGCTGCAGCAGATCGATCTCGCGCGGCGACTTGACGGCCCGCAGCCTGTCCAGCACGGTCGAACCGTCGACCATCGTGCAGCCCGGCAGCAGCGCCTGCATGGCGGAGAAATCAGCGGCGGGAACAAAATCGAGATCGACGCCGATCGTTGCGCGCTCGAGCCCGAAGCCGGTCAGGATCTGCTTCAGCTCATGGACGGAATTGGCCAACTCGAATGTAGCGGGCCGGGTAATGGCAGGCGTCCAGCCGGACGAGCCAAAGCCGGCCACTATGCGCCGCGCCAGCCCTTGCGCTGGCCTCGAGGCGTCAAACGTGGCGAATTCGATCCAGATCGGGTGGCTGCGGATGACGGCGTCGGGCAGAGCCAGTTGCAACTGTCCCGCATTGAAATCCGCCACCACCACGCCGATCGGCAGGCCTTGGCGGGCCGGGATGACGACGAAGCCGGCGCCGGCGCGCCGGAACAGTCCCGCCGGGCCGATCGAGGCGCCGGTCGCATAGTGGAAGGCCTCGGGTGCGCACAGCACCAGCGCCGCGATGCCCGCGCGCTTCATCAGTTGCGCCGCGCGCCTGCGATCGACAAAGCCTGTCATGATTTCCCCACTGTTCGAAGCGGCAACGAAGCACTCCGCGCATCGACAATCAAGCCGCTGACAGCAGCTACTTGATCGATTCCAGCTTGGCGACGGCGGCCGTGAAGCCAGCCAGCGACACCGGGATGGTGACCGGCTTGCGGGTGACCGATTCCATGCCGATGTTCAGATTGGTGCCGGACTTCATTGCCTTGATGAGATCCGCCGACAGCGGCGTGGCGGCATAAGCGCCGTTCTGGTCGCTGGTCTGGATGGCAATCGTCGTCTTCTGGCCCTGGTCGATCTGGAAGGAGGCGCCGGACGGCAGGAACAGGCCGTGTGGCAGGGCAAGCAGCATGGCGAGGCTGCCATTGCCGTTGTCGCGGCGCACGGTCACGGTCAGCACGCGCTGCCCGGTCTTGGCCTCGGTCAGGTTCTGCGAAACCTGGCACTGAAGCTCGCTGGTCGCCGAACCGCTGGAGCAGTTCACTGCCCATGGATTGGCATCGGCCGGTTTTGCATTGCTTTCAGCCGGCTTTGGCTGGGCCGGCTTGGCATCTTCGGCAAGGGCTGGGCCGGCGGCCAGACCAAGCCACAGGGCGGTCAGCCCCGCGGCCACGCCAAGTAAATTAGACTTCGCTAAAGTAGCTGTCATGTTATTTTGCCGGACGTCTTGCATGTTTCCTCACCGCGCCCGGTATTCTCCCGAGCACGGCTTGATACAACACCCGCGACTGTTTCGAAAGCTCGACCGGAGGCAAGAAAGCCGGCGAAATTACTGTGACCTTTCGGATACAGCGAACAATTTTACAGGGAGCTTTCAGAAATCGGAGCGCCCGAGACTCGCTATACAATAGAATTCGATTAAGGATTTACACGGGGCGCGTGTAGTCCCCGAAGGACTCGCCAGGGATGGGAACTACCGAGACTTCTCGGCAAGTTGGTGAGATAGCGGCGCGTGGGGAGGATTTCCACGCTCGCGCCGGCTATCGCCGTTCGCGAATCGCCAGGCATCTCTGGAAGACGACGGCGCTGACGACGCTGGCGCTCGGCCTTTCCGGTCTGGCGGCCCATGCCGATCCGAACGGCCTGTGGCAGCCGCAGATCCGCGCTATCATCGGCGCCGACAACAATGGCGGCAACGCCGCGCTCGAAGGTTTCATCCCGCTCAAGCAGACGGCCGAATCCGTGCTGTTCCTGGATGTCCGGGCCAAGCACGATTTCAAGGATGGTTTCGGCCAGGATGTCGGCCTCGGCATTCGCCGCATCGTCAACCCGGACCTGATGATCGGCGGCTACGCCTACCTCAACATCGAGAACTACAACTCCACCCAGTTCACCGCCGCCACGCTGGGCGCCGAGGCGATCACGCCTCATTTCGATGCGCATGTGAACGTCTATCTGCCGATCAAGGGCGATTCAACGGATCACTCGGCCAGCTCGACCCTGTCGATGGTCAGCAACCAGCTGATCGAGCAGATCTCGGTCATCGACCACCGCGACTACGCGGCGTGGGGCATCGAGGGCGAGATCGGTGCGCAGGTGCCGGTCGCCCTGCCCGACAAGCATTCGCTGCGGCTCGACATCGGCGGCTATCATTTCGAGGATCCGCATGGCGACGACGGCAGCGTCACCGGCGCCAAGGCCGGGTTCGAGTATACGATCGGCGATGTCTTCGGCAGCAACACGGAACTGGTCTTCGCCGGCGAGGTCCGCAACGACAATCGCGACGACACCCAGTTCGCCGGCAGTGTGCGGCTGAACATCCCGTTCAATCCTGGCAGCGGCTCGGACAATGCCGCCAATGGGGCCGACAACGGGGCCGACAACGGGGCGGAGCCGGTCTATCCGGTCAGCGAAGGCCTTCGCAAGCGCGTCAACGAACGGGTGCGTGGCGACATCGGCGTCCGCGTCCAGTCGCAGACGCTGACCGGCGGCACGACCACGCGCATCGCCATCAACGCCGCCACCAATGCCGCCTTCGGCAAGTTCTATTTCGCCGATGGCGGCCTCGCCGGCGCCGGCACGCTGGCCGACCCGACGACGCTGGACGACGCCGTGACCAAGTCGGGTGCGAACGGCTTTGTCGTCGCGCTTGGCGGCAACGGCAATCTGACGACCGGCGGCGTGACGCTCGCCAATGGCCAGACCGTCATCGGCGGCGGCGAAAGCGTCACCGCCAGGCTGTTCGGCGGCGGCACCAGCACCTTCAACCTGGGCGGCAGCGACGGCACGATCCAGGGCACCAACGTCGCCAACCCCGTCATCACGCTGGGCAACGGCAACACGCTCAACGGCATCACCATCACGGGCGGCGCCGACGGCATTTTGGGCAACAACATCACCGGCGCGACGCTGACCAATGTGACGGTCACCGGTGCGGGCGGCAACGGCGCCGACTTTACGGGCAGCTCGACCGGCATCACCGGCTCCAACTTCACCGCCACCGGCAACGGCCTCGATGGCCTGCACATCGACGGCGACGGCACCTACAATTTCACCGGCACGACGCTGCTGCAGGGCAATCTCGACGACGGTCTCGATATCACCGGCAAGGGCACCTACACCTTCGCCACCGTCAATGCGCAGGACAATACCGACCGCGGCATCACCGTGCAGGGCACCTCGACCGGCGGGACGTTCACCACCACCGGCGGCACAATATCGGGCAATGGCGGCACCGCCGTCTTCATCGATCCGATCACCGCTCATGTGGTGCTGGACTCGATCAGCCAGAGCGGCGGCACGTCGGGTGTCGTGCTCGAGAATGTCGCGGGCAGCTTCACCGTCAACGGTGCGACGACGATCTCCGACACGACCGGACCGGCGATCGCCATTTCGGATTCGCCGGCGACGATCCGCTTCGGCGACATCAGCATCACCAACCCCGGCGCCGACGGCATCTCGTTTGCCGGCGTCAATGCGGCGGTGGTCGCCGGCAACATCGTCATCTCCGGACTGGGTGTCGGCACCGGCCTCGACTTCTCCGGAGCCAGGACCAATTTCACCGCCCAGTCGCTCAACATCACCGGCACCGGTGCGGCCGGCTCGATAGGCATCGACCTGACCTCACCGAGTGTTGGCGGGGCGGTCATCACCATCACCGATGGCGGCGTCATCACCAATGTCGATACCGGCGTGCGGCTGGGCATAGCCGGCACGCCGGGGGCCACGGCCAACGCCGAATTTACCTTCGGCGGCGATTCCAGCTCCATCTCCGGCATCACCGCCTCGCTCGATGCGCGCGGGCTCAATGAGGGCAGCGGCCACTACGCCTTCGGCACGACACAGTTTACCGGCCTGCAACTTTACGATCTGCGCAACTATATCTTCGTCGCGGCCGGGGCTTCGGGCGGCGGCACGTCGATCACCGACCTCGCCTCGATCGATTATGCCGACAGCATTACCGCCAGCGACGCCATCATTGTGCTGGTCAACCGCGGGACAATCGACGACGCCACCGGCTTCTCGCTGAGCGACGGACAGGAACTGGCCTCGTTCGGCAACGGCCGCGAGTTCTCGCTCGGCGGGGTGCCGTTGAATGTCACCGGCACCAACGTCCATCATGACGAATCCATCTCGGATTCCGCGGGCGCGGCAACGCTGACCAGTTCCGGCGGCGGCGATGTCGTGACGCTGGGGAACGGCAACACGTTGCTCGATTTCAATATTTCCGGTGGCGCCGCCGCCGGCATACACGGCCTGGGCATCAATGGCCTGACCGTCCAAGGCGTGACGGTCAGCAATGTCGCTACCGGCCTCTTCCTCGATGGAGTGACCGGTACGGTCTCGGTCGACGACCTGACCGTCCAGACCGCATCTCAAACCGGCATCGCGCTTGTCGGTTCGAGCGCGACCGTCAATTTCACCGGCAACACCAAGATCACCAACGCCACCAGTGCCGCGCTGTCCACCAACAATTTCGACAGCATCGCCACCTTCGACGATCTCGACATCACCGGCGGCGGCGTAGGCATAGGCATCGTCGGCGGTTCCAGCGGAACCTTGACCTTCGGGGTCGGGAGTTCCATCGCCAACACGAGCAGCAACGCCTTCTCCATCAGCAACTCGACGCCCAACGTCACCTACAACGGCACCATCAACCAGACCGCTGCTACCAGCGCGGTGACGATCTCTGGCATGAGCGGCGGCAGCGCCACGTTCGGCGGAGCGATCACCGCCAGCACCGCCACCGCCTTCGCGATCAACCTGAGTGGCAACACCGGCGGCACAATCAAATTCACCGGCGGGCTGGATCTGACCACGACGATCGGCACCGGCTTCAGCGCCACCGGGGGCGGCACGATCACAGTCGCGGCCGCAGGCACGGAGCAGATCACCACCGGCACCGGCCACGCGATCTATCTCGACGGCGTCACCATCGGCACCGGCGGCATGGCGTTCGACAGCATCACGACAGGCGTCGTGGCAGCCACAGCGCTCAATTTCAATGCCGTCTCGGGCGGCCAGTTCCTGGGTGGCAATGTCACTATCGGTGGCACCGGTGCCGGCATCAACGGCGTTGCAATCAACGCTTCGTCATCGACCTTCACCATCACCAATTTGGTGACGACCAATGTCGCGGGCACCGATGTCAGCCTGACCAACAACACGGGCTCGATCACGATCCTCGGTGGCACCATCACCAATTCGGGCGTTGGCGACGGTGTCGTCATTTCCGGTGGCAGCGCGACAATCGGTGTAGCAGCCAACATATTCAGCTCGGCAACCGCGCCAGGCACGGCGGTCAAGGTCGACGGCACCACCGGCGGCTCGGTGACCTTCAGCGGCAGCATCACCTCGACCGGCACCGGCAATCTTTTCGCGATCGGCTCGTCGCTGCCCCCGGTCGGCGGCGCGATCAGCTTCATCGGCTCGACGCTGTCTGCGACGGGCGGCGGTGGCGCCGTCGTCACCGGCCTTGCCGGCACCGCGACGCTGAACGTCACAACTCCGCTGTCGATCACCGGCGCGACGGCTACTGGCCTGGCCGTCGCCAATGTCGCCAGCACCGCATCGGCGACCTTCGGGGCGGTGACCGTGTCGGGCGCCACGGGCAATGGCATCGACATCACCAACAATGCCGGCGCCGTCACCTTCGGCACCACCAGCGTGACGATGGGTTCGACCGTCGGTCCAGCCGGCATCAACTTCGCCCTGACCAATGCCGATGTCACATTTGGAACAACAAATGTGACGATGGGCTCCGGCGCCAACCAGACCGGCATCGACTTCAGCGGTTCGTCAACGACAGCCGATTTCGGCGTGACGACGATCACCGGCACCGACGACCTGACCTCGCGCGGCATCGACCTGTCGTCGACCATCGGCAACAAGACCATCACCTTCCTGCAGGGCTCCAGCATCTCGAAGGTCGGCGTCGGCGTCGAACTGTCGTCCGGCGGCACAACGGCGACGTCGGCCAACGCCAATTTCACCTTTGGTGATGGCAATGCGGGTGACGGGCTGGAATCCTTCATCAGCGCGACCACCGGCGGCTACACAGTCAACACGATCGGGCTCGATCCGACGCTCGGCAATTATGATTTCGACGATGTCACCTTCTCCGGTCCCGCCCATCTGGCCAGCGCGGTCGGCGCGGTCGTCATGATTTCCCAGGACGGTGGCATCGTCCACGCCAACACGGACGGGCTCAGCGCCGACGTGACCACGGTCACGGCCGCCCAGGCCGATGCCATGACCGGCACGCAGACCTTCGCCTTCGTCGGCACCGTCGATCTCAGCGGCACGCCGTTCACGCTCGATTCGGGCCAGTCGATCACCGGCTTCGGCAACGGCAGTTCGATCCTCACCTCCGGCACCATCCAGCCGATCAATGTCCAGGGCAATCTCGGCGCCACCGGCGGCAACGTCACCGGCAATGAGGGCGTGGTCAAGAGCACGGGCGGCGATACCTTGCAGCTGCTCGGCAGCAACCAGGTGCGCGACACCGCGTTCGACTTCAGCGGCGGCAGCGGTTCGGTCTTCACCATCGACCAGAATGCTACCGGCTTCAGCAATGTCGGCGGCATCGTCATCCAGGGCGTCACGGTCAGCAATGTCGCCACCGGCCAGACGGCGTTCAAGGTTGCCGGCCTCGACAGCAATTTGTCGATCACAGACAACAACATCAACGTTGCCGGCACGCTGCTCGACGTCGATGGCGGCGCCGGCAACATCACGGTCACGCGCGGCACCTTGCCCAACAGCGGACCGGCTGGCACGCTGACCGGCGGCGGCATCTCGATCGCCAACCGCAGCGGTGGTACGGTCGATTTCACCGACAAGGTGACGGTCGGCGGCAATGGCGTCTCGCTGACAGGCAATGCCGGCTCAACGATCACCTTCGCCGATGTCGACATCACCACGAACGACGTGACAGCGTTCAGCGCCACCGGCGGCGGCACGGTCAATGTCGTGACCGGCACGATCAACGCCACCAACGCGCAGGCGGCGGCGCTCGACGGCATCACGGCCGGTATCAACTTCGCCTCGACAAGTGCCACATTCGCTTCCGGCAGCGGCGTCAACCTGCAGAACCTCAGCGGCACGGCAAGCCTCGGCACCGGTACGCTGACCAACACCGGTTCGGGCACGTCGTTCAATGTCGGCTCGGGGACCGCAGGCAGCGGCGGCAACGCGACGATTTCCTATGGCGGCACGATCGCCAGCAACGGCACGGGCGCCGCGGTGTCGATCCAGAGCATGACCGGCGGCTCGGTGACGCTGTCGGGCAATCTCACCGATACCAATGCGGCAGCCGGTGGCAACATCGTCGTTGCCGGCAACGACGCGGCCGCGATCACCTTCTCGGGCACCAGCAAGGTGATCAGCTCGGGCGCGACGGACGGCGTGAGCTTGGGTATCATTGGCAATTACGCTTCAGCCGTCCCGGCACTCAATACCAACAGCACGATCGACTTCACCAATGGTGGCCTTGCTATAACGACAATGACCGGGGCGGGCTTCGTCGCAATTGGCGATTTAGGCCCGGCTGGCGCAACCTCCACCATCATTACCGTCACCGGCGCCGGCAACAAGATCAATGCCGGCAGCGACGGACTTGTGGTGTATGGTGCCAATGTCGGCAGCGCCGGCATTACCTTCGACAGCATCTCGGCGGACTCCACGATCCCTGCCCTTCCCGGCGACCCCGGCGGTGCCGGCGTGACGCTGTTGGGCGCCAATCTCGTCGGGGATGTCAACATCGGCGGCCTGAGGGATACTGGATACACCGGCGCCTGGCTGTACGCCCTGAGTGGCACCGGGGAGGTCAACTTCACCGGCACGATCGATCTCGACGTCCAATATGCCGGGTTCGATATCGGCGGTCCCGAGGTTGGCACCGTCAACATCGCCAATGTCGCCGGATCCACCCTGACCATCGATGGCGGCCAGTTCGGCATCATACAGAGCTCGCAGGGCGGGACCGTCAACGTCGGCGTCAACGGCAGCGCCAGCATCACGAACACCACCCTCTCGGCTATCAGCCTCGGCGGCGGCAATGACCTGGCCTTCACCACGCTGACCTACAAAGGTTCGATCACGGTCGGTGCGGGATCGGTGATAAGCGCCAGCGGCGATGCGACCCGTCTGAACATGAGCGGTTCCGTCGTTTCCACCACGTCATCGACGGCCTTCGACTTCTTTGGCCATGCCGAAGGCATATACGATATTTCGAGCACCATCGATCACAGCGGTGGCGAGGGTGTCGCCATCGGCGGCTCGGCCAACGGCACGGTCACCTTCTCTGGTACGTCGAAGATATTCAACACCGGCGCCAACGATGCCATCGTCAAGGCACCGTCGTACGTGATGGACCCGCAGACCAAGGGCACGCTCAACTTCACCAATGGCGGCCTCGTCATCACCACCAGCAGCGGCGCCGGCTTCACCGCCAGCACCTTCGGTTCGGGAACAGTCAGTGTCACCGGCGACGGCAACACCATTACCACCACGAACGGCGGCACGGCGCTGAAGCTTGGCGACGCGACGGCGGTCGTCGCCGGGGCGAAAGGCGCGACGGTCGGCGCCGGTGGTATCAAGTTCGATACGATTTCGACCAACGGTGCTGCGACCGGCATATCGCTCAACAATGTCAGCGGCGGCACCCTCAATCTCGGCGCGGTCAACCTGCAGGGCGTCACCACGACCGGCGTCCAGGTCTCTGGCACGCTCGGCTCGACGCTGAATTTCGCCAGCCTGACCATCGGGCTCAATGCCGCCAATGCGGTCGGCCTCGACCTCAACGGCGCGGCGCTCGGCGCGAGCAACATCACCGCGGACGATTTTGATGTAGACGGCGGCGGCTTCGCCGGCACGATCGGAATCGACATGGCCGGCACCACCGGCACGGGCACCATCCAGCTCGGCGACACCGTCAACAACAATCCGGCCGGCCAGAAATCGACTATCGCCAATGTCGGCTATGGCGTGCAGTTCTCCAGCACCACCAACGCCAGGCTGGTGTTCGGCGACGGCGCCGGCCCGGCCGAGTCGTCGATCGCAACCACCGGCGGCCAGGTCATCCACACCACCGATAGTTTGCCGACCAATGGCGACTACAATTTCAACGACGTCAATTTCACCGGCGACGTTTCCAACCTGTCATCGATCAGCGTCTACTACGTCACCGAAGGCGGCACCGGCGACGGCAGCCTCGCCAATCCGGGCAGTTACGCGGGCGCACAGGCTTCCACGGCCAACGTCGTGGTGCTGATCGACAAGAACGTCAACGGCGCCCAGGAAACCATCGACCTGAGTGGCACCACGTTCAACCTCGATGACGGGCAGGTGCTGCTCGCCTTCAAGAGCGGCGACGCGGCGGTCGATGTTTCGCAGCTCGGTGTCGACACCAGCAGCGGCGCCTCCGCCGCGTTCCACTTCACCACGGTGCAGAACTCGCCGATCATTTCGGCGCCGGGGGGCATCGACACGCTGCGGCCGGTCCTGCAGAGCAACAACGCCACGCAGGTCATTAACCTGGCGACATCAGGCAGCGGCATCTTCACGGGCGGCATCCAGAACCTGATCGTCAGCAATCTCGGTTCCGGTGCGGGCGTTGCCGCCAACGCCACCGGCGCCTCCAGTTTCTTCGTCAGGAACAACACCATCGCCGCCGGCGGCAACGCGCTCGATTTCTCTATCACGGGAGCTCCGGCCAATACGCTTCTGCTGTCGATTGACGGCAACACGCTGCAATCGACCGGCTCCGGCCTCGCAGCGTCCTTCGCCGGCCAGAACATCAATGCGACCGACAATTCAATTGCGATCAGGTCGTTTGCCGGCAACAAGGTGACCGGCGGCGCCGGCAGCGGTGGCATCGCCTTCAACAATGTCCGCTTCGATTCCGACGGCGCCGGCGGCACGGTCAGCGCCGGCACGCTCGGTATCGGTAACCCAGGCGCTCGCGTCCAGGGCAATGGCCTCAGCTTCACCAACACCAGCGGTACCCTTGATCTGGGCACGCTCAGCCTTGCCAACAATGGCGGCACCGGTGTCATCGCCAACACCAAGACCACCAATTTCACGCTGAACAACAGCGGTGGCGTGGTCACCACCAACAACGGCGCGGCATTCGATCTCGATCCGCTGACCGTCAACATGACGTTTGCCACCGTCAGCGCCCTAGGCGGCGCCAGCGGCATCATCTTCGACGGCGTCGCCGGGACCTTCACCGTCACCGGCGGGACAAGCATCACCAACACGACGGGCTTCGGCATCGATGCCATCAACACCAACACTGGCACCTTCAACTTCAACACGGTGACGGTGAACAATGTCACCGTCCCCAACACAGGCGGCGGCATCCGAGTCCAGACCGGCACGCTCAACGTCACCGGTCTCGCCAACATCGACACGACCAGCGGCGTTGGTCTCTCGCAGGCCGGCGGCACAACCAGCTTCACCAATGGCGTCACCATCGACACCACCGCCGGCACCGGCATTCTCGCCACCGGCGGCACGATGGGCATCACCGCTACGGCTGCCGCCCAGACGGTGAACGCAACCGGCGGCACAGCGATCAATCTCTCCGGTGTCGCCGCCACCATCGCGCTCGATTCGACCTCGTCGGCCGGCGGCGTCAACAATGTCAGCCTGACCAATGTCAGCGGAGCGCTCAATCTCGGCACCGGCGCGCTCAGCGGGGCGACGGGCGCGTCGTTCAATGTCGTCGGCGGTACGGCTGCCGTGAGCTATTCGGGCACGGTCAACAATTCGGGCGCATTCAGTCCGGCGCTGAATGTCCAGAGCCGGCTTGCCGGCGCCGGCCTCGTCGCACTGAGCGGCAATCTGACGGCCAGCGGGCTGGGCGTATCGCTGAACAACAATGCAGGCGGCACGGTGACGGTGTCCGGCGCCTCGAACAGCTTTACCGGTGGGGGCACCGGCATATCGATCACCGCCAATACCGGCGGCACCTACAACATCAGCGGCGCCAGCTACGCCATCGGCATGAGCGGCGGCGGGCTTGGCGTCGATATTGCCGGCAACAGCGCCCCGGTGACGGTCAATTTCAACGGCGGCGGTCTGGCGATCGTGACCTCGGCAGGCGCCGGCTTCAATGCCACGGGCTCCGGCACGGTCAGCGTCACCGGCGTGGGCAACTCCATCGCCACGGGCACCGGTGTGGCGATGAACCTGAGCGGCGTCACCGTCGCGGCCACCGGCATGAATTTTTCCTCGACCAGCAACGGCGCCGGCGGCAACAGCGCCGTCGTCCTCACCAACGTCATCGGGTTGGGGACGATCAATCTCGGCACCGGCACGCTGGTCGGCGGCAGCGCGGCAACCATCGCTGTCAGCGGCGGCACCGCCAACCTCAACTATACCGGCAATGTCAGCCAGGCGAACAATGCCACCCTGGTCAGCGTCGCGGGCGGCCACAGCGGCACGCTCAACTTCGCTACCGGTACGCTGTCGGCGACGAACGGCACCGGCCTGCAGTTCGACAATGCGGACGGCATCTACAGTTTCGTCGGCACGACGACGCTGAATGGCGGCAATGCCAGCGTCGACATCCTCAACGGCTCGGGCGGCACGTTCAATTTCGGCACCGGCACCTCGATCATCAGCCCCAGCGGCACGGCGTTCAACGTCAATGGCGGCACCGCCACCGTCACCTATGCCGGCACGATCACGCAAGCCACCGCCGGCCAGCGCATGATCGTCGTCGCCGACACCGCCGGCGGTTCGGTGAATTTCACCACCGCCGTGGCGAACGGGCTCAACGACACCGGCGGCACCGGCATTGTGATCGACGGGGCGGCGGGCAGCGTCACCGTCAACAATGCCAGCCTGACGGGCACGGCCGGCATCACCATTCTCGGCGATTCGACCAACAATGCGACCGGCACCTACACTTTCAACAATGTCGCCATCCAGACCGACGCGGGGGCTGCGAACAATGCCTTCGTCGTCGATGGCGACCAGGGCACGCCAGGCAATGACGACGTCAGCGCGGTCGTCAACCTGAACAATGTCGACATCACCAATCCTGGCGGCAATGTCGCCAACATCCGCGGCATGGCCGGCGGCTCGGTCAATTTCGACAGCGCCAGCACGATCACTCGCAGCGATGGCGGGCTGGGCATTGCCGTGCTCAGCAACGCCGGCGGCACGATCAACTTCGGCGGCGCGGTCAAGACGCTCTCGACCGGTGTTAATGCCGCCGTCATCCTGACCAGCAACCCCGGCGCGACCATCAGCTTCACCAATGGCGGGCTGATTATCAACACAACGAGCGGCGGCGGCTTCAGCGCCACGGGCGGAGGGACGGTGACGGTGCAGGGCACCGGCAACACGATCACCTCCGGCACAGGCACGGCGCTCAACGTCGTCAACACGACGATCGGTGCCAGCGGGCTGAATTTCCAGAGCATTTCGGCGAATGGCGGCACCAACGGCATCGTGCTCAACAATACGGGCTCGGCTGGATTGACCGTTACAGGCGTCGGCACCACCGCCGGCTCGGGCGGCACTATTCAGAACACAACCGGGCGCGGCGCCAGTTTCATCAGCGCGAGCAACATCACGTTGAAGAACATGAATTTCACCAATGCCGGCACCGACGATCTCGATGCCGACAATTCGGGGCTTTCGACCGGTGACAACCTCGCGACCAACGCGGCCATCCACCTTCAAAACGTCTCTACGGCGACGCTGGACCGGATCGCCATTTCGGGCGGCGCCGAGCAAGGCATCAACGGCAATACTGTTTCGAACTTCACGCTCAGCAACAGCAGCATATCGAATGCGGGCAATGGCGCGGACGAAGACGGCATCCATTTCTACAACATGTCCGGCACCAGCGCGGTCACCAGCACCACGATCACAGGCAGCGGCGACGACAACTTCCAGCTGCAGACCCAGTCCGGCACGCTCGCACTGACGATTTCAGGCGGCAGCTCGACCGGCGCCGTGCTTGGCAGCGGGTATCTGTTCGGCATCCGTGGAACGTCGAACGCCACGATCAACTTCTCGGGTGCCAATTCGAGCAACAACTTCAGCGGTGGAATCGTCGCCGATGCGTTCGACAGCTCCACGATGAACCTGAACGTCATCAACAGCACGTCGAGCAGCAACAACGATCAGCTGTCCGTCAGCGCCGGGGACAACAGCGATGTGAGCCTCGTCGCCACCGGCAACACGCTGAGCAGTACGGCCACGGGCGACTTCGTCGTGGTGAGCCTACTCGGCTCGGCGTTCGACAACGGCTTCACTTTTGACGCTCGAATTGAAAACAACACCATCACGGTCGCAAACGGGCTGACAGCTGATGGCATATCGGTAATCAATGCCGGCGGCGGCGCCATGCGGGTCGGGATCAAAAACAACACCATCGATTATGCCGGCTCGCAACGCGCCATCCTTGTCCAGACCGGACAGGACGGCGCCGGCAGCATCCTGGCCCAGATAACCGGCAACGCGATTGACATCAAACTGGATGGCGCCGGAAATGCAGTCGCTGGCATTCTCGTTCAGTCGGGCATCACGTCGCCGACGGGAGATGGTTCATCCATCGATTTGAACATAGGCGGCGCCGGCGCTCTGGCCAACACCTTCACGCATTCGCTTGGCGGCACCATGGCGGCCGGCGACATCCGGGTACGTCAACGCAACAACGGGACGATCAACCTTAGTGGCTATGCCGGGGCCCCCACGGATCTGGCCGCCGCCATCGCCTATCTGAACAGCCGCAATACAGTTGTTTCTGCATCAACTGCGACGGCCGACTCGACCGGATTTACCGGGCTCGCCACGCCGCCGTTCCCGTGATGACGACGCTGATGAGGTAGAAAGGCCACCACTCGGCCGGTTCAGTGCCGTGATCTTGGTGCGATGATCTACAGCCTTGGATGTGTACTGTCTTCCTGCGCCTCTCGTTATTTAAATACTGTCTATTATTTTATAAAGTACCTATTTTGTTAGAGAGCCAAGTAGACTTTTGTGTCGTTCCGTGTATTCTACTGATATCTTATGAGGGCGCGAGACATGGCCGAGCCATTTCTATCGGAAATCAGGATTATGTCATTTGTCTTCCCGCCCAAGGGTTGGGCACTCTGTAACGGGCAGCTTTTGCCAATCAACCAGAACCAGGCGTTATTCTCACTGCTCGGAACCACTTTCGGCGGTGACGGCCAGGTCAATTTCGCACTGCCCGATTATCGGGGACGTATCCCAGTCCACGTCGGGAGCGGTCACACACTAGGCGAGCGCGGTGGCGAGCAAAGCCATACGCTGTCGATTTCCGAAATACCGACACACGTTCACGTTGCGCAGGCAAGCACAAACACCGGTAGTAGCCAGGATGGTGCGGGGAACGTTTTGGGGGTGGTTCCGGGGCGGCTTTATAGCGACTTCGCGAACGTGACGACGCTGAGCCCGAGCACAATTACCAGCATCGGCGGCAGTCAGGCGCATCTCAACATGCAGCCGTTCCTGACGCTGAGCTTCTGCATTGCCCTGCAGGGCATTTTCCCTTCGCCGAATTAAGGAGGCGCGACCATGGCACAGCCTTACGTTGGCGAGATACGCATGTTTGCCGGCAATTTTGCGCCGGCCGGCTGGATGTTCTGCGAGGGACAGCTTCTGCCGATCTCGGAGAACGAGACACTGTTCCAGCTGATTGGCACGACCTATGGCGGCGATGGCGAGAGCACTTTTGCGCTGCCCGACCTGCAAGGCCGTGTTCCGCTCCATCAGGGCAGCGGCTTCATCCTTGCGGAGACGGGAGGCATAGAGGAAGTCAATCTGACAATTTCCCAGATTCCGTCACACAGCCATCCGATGGTCGCGTCCCTGAACATTGGTCAAGATACCAGTCCCAGCGGGAAGGTCGTTGCACAGATTGGCGGTGGCGCCTTGCCATACATCCAGGACACGACCGATACCGACATGGCACAGCAGGCTGTAACAGCCGTTGGCGGCAGCCAGCCGCACAACAATTTCCAGCCGTATCTTTGCATCAGCTTTATCATTTCACTTTTCGGCATCTTTCCGTCGCCGACCTGAGAGGGACATCATGGCTGACCCGTTCGTCGCCGAAATCCGAATCTTCCCCTTTTATTTCGCGCCCAGGGGTTGGGCGTGGTGCGACGGGCAGTTGCTGCCGCTGTCGCAGAACACGGCATTGTTCTCGTTGCTGGGCACGACCTATGGCGGCAATGGCAAAAGCACTTTTGCCTTGCCCGACCTTCAGGGCCGCTCGCCGATGCACCCGGGGCAAGGACCAGGGCTTTCGCTGCACGATCTCGGCGAGACCGGCGGTACGGAAACGGTAAGCCTGCTCGAATCGGAGATTCCTAACCACACCCACGCAATGCGCGACCATGACATCGACCTGGGCGAACTCAATGCGCCGTCCTCGACGCGAAGCCTGGCCAAATCCACCAACGCAACAATCTATACCCCGGCGGCCAACCTGACGCAGATGAGCCCTCAAGCGCTCCCCCCTGCCGGCGGCGACCAGCCGCATAACAATATGCAGCCCTATCTCACCTGCTATTTCTGCATCGCGCTGCAAGGCGTCTTCCCGCCAAGAAGCTGAATTCCGAACTAAAAGGGCAGGACCGTACGATGGCCAAGAACGCAGAACCGAAGTCGAAGGCCCCCGCAGCGAAAGCCCCGGCGCCGAAAGCGGCTTCCAGGGCCAGTGTCCGCCCGGCGCCGTCCAGCCCTCCATCCATTTACCAGCACAAGCCGGCCGGCACGTCGTTTTTCGAACTGTCGCGGCTGATGGTGGTGGGGATCGATTCCGCCAAGGGGCAGTTGATCCAGAAGGCGCAGCTTTCGCCGAACGGGCCATGGCCTTCGGCCTGGTCGTTCATCGCGCCCGGCGCCTGGGTGATCATGACGGCGGGCCTCACCAAGGACGGCCGTGTCGCCGTGGTCGCGCAGCCATCGGGAACCACCAATCTGTCCTTCATCACCGAAGACGCCAACCAGATCGGCCCGGTCGAGAAATGGACCGCGCCGATGGGCATCGGCACGCCGCCCGGCGCCACCTCCTATCAGAAGCTTTCGATGGCGCGCGATGCCGACGGCCGCATCGAGGTCTTCGTCACTGACAATCAGGGCCGCATCTGGTGGATCTACCAGAATCCGGACCAGATCGTGCAGGTGCAGAAAACCATCACGCCGCCGGGCACGACGACACCGATCGTCGTCACCGTCGACGTGCTGACGCCGCCGGCCAAACCGTGGAGCGACTGGATCCAGATCCCCGGCGGGCTGGTGACGGTTTCGGCGATACGCCAGGGCGACGGCCGCATCGCCCTGTTCGGCATCAATTCGAACCTGCATCTCTATCGCTGCCAGCAGGCGAAGGCGCAGGCCCTGAAGGCCGCCGACTGGACGGGTTGGGTGCAGATCGACACGACCCAGACAGGTGGCTTCATCGAGATGGCGCCGGTCGTCGGCCCGCTGGGCGCCACCAATCTGTTCGCCCTGACCCAGAACGGCCAGGTGCTGCACACGCGCCAGATGCCCGCCGGATCGGATACGTGGACGCAGTGGGCGACACCCGGCTACTCCAGGGCGCCCAACCTTGCGCTTGCCGCCGGCATCCAGGGCGACGGCGATATCGTGCTGGTCGCCGCCGACCAGCAGCACTTCCTCCAATTCAACGCGCAATGGGATGCCTATACCCAGAACTGGTCGGGATGGCGCGATTTCGGCGCATCCCTTCGCTCGACGCGCCTGACGCTCAACTACAATGCCGACGGCCGGCTCGCTTTGTTCAGCCTGGCGCTCATGCCGGACGGCACCAACGGCCTGTGGACGATCAACCAGATGGGCATCGACAGTTCCGAATGGGAGTATAACTGGACGTCGCTGACCGACAACAATCTCAAGCAGATCGTCGTCGTGCGCGACCTGACGCCGCCGGTCTGACGGTTGATTTACGCCAGCGTGGCGCAAGCGAAGCAGGCCCGTCCGGTCTGGCCCCGGTCTGACACGGCCGGGCTCGGCTTCCGCGCTGCGACGGAAGCGGATTTGCCGTTCCTGTCGCGGCTCTATGCCTCGACCCGCTTCGAAGAACTCGCGGTGACGTCGTGGAGCGAGGCGCAGAAGGCCGAATTCCTCGGTATGCAGTTCCAGGCCCAGCACGCGCATTACCGAAAACACTATCCCGAGGCCGACTGGCTGGTGGTGGAACGCGATAGCGAAGACATCGGCCGCCTCTACATCGAGCGCTGGCCGAGCCAGCACCGCATCATCGACATCGCTTTCCTGCCGGAGCATCGCCGCAAGGGCTACGGCACCGCACTGCTGCGCGACCTCATCGACGAGGCATGGTTAGCCGGCAAATCAGCCTCGATCCATGTCGAGAAGAACAATCCGGCGAGACGGCTTTACCTGGCGCTGGGCTTCGCGGTCGTCGAGGACAAGGGCGTTTATGACCTGATGGCCTGTGCGCCGTCAGGGGGCGACGATCTATGATCGTCGGAACCGATTTGTTGGCAGATGCGATCATTGTCTATGGTCATCGTTTGCGCTGCCCCTCACCTGCCTGCCGGCATCCTCTCCCCGTATAGTGACGGGGAGAGGGACGCTTTCGCCGCGGATTTCACCACTCTCCAGCGTTGCAAGAAAGGCGCCCGCGTCGCAGCCAGCCACTCTCGCCCCGTTTACGGGGAGAGATGTCCGGCAGGACAGTGAGGGGCGGCGCCGGCGGCAAGGATTGTCGCATTAGGCCCTGTCACGATGCGATAGGCCTGCATGCAGCCCAAAACTGGGTCCTAATTGAACACCGCCTCGTACAGCCGCCCCGTCGCATCGGCGGCGACCGGCACGATGAAGATCTCGTGGCTGCCGCTTTCCCCCGTGAAAAAATAGGTCGCCTGCGGCAATGCGATTTCGCGCGGGCCTTTGAACAGCAGCGAGAAACCGCCACCCGGGCGCGGGCTGGCGGCGATGGGCTTGACCGCGCTCAGTTCGAGCGGGATCTGCCGGCCCCCGGCTTCTATGGTGAAGGTTTGTCCCTGCTCGAAATCCGACACCGACGCCATTCCGTTTCCTTAATCTGTCCGCTGGAGCGGTTCAGCGTTCGGATCGCTGATCCGGCTTTTGTTTCTTCGCAATTGCAAGGGAAACCACTACACACTTTTCCGGGAATTGCTCCAGCGGAGGCACTGTCGCCGCTTCGCCGCAAGCTGTCCAGAGGCGGGCAGGCCGGCGGTCGTGTTCCCCAAGACAATCGACCGCCGCATCCCAAAATACAGCACCGCCTGTCCTTTTATGCGCGCAAGAGACGCTGTAGTACTTTGTTCCTGCGCGGGATTCCTTTCGGCCCAAGATCAGCGCAAACAAGCATAGATCCCGGCTTCGGGACCATTGGCAGCCTGATGGGCGTGCGGGAGACGGATGATGGCGGATGCAAAGACGAACGGGACGGGCGATGCGTTGCCGCTGTTCTATTCGAGGCCCGAGGCGCTCAATCCGGCGCGGCACGGCTCGCTAGGCCTGACCGCGCGCAGCGACTTCGGCTTCGCCCGCTCCGCGCACGCCATTCCGGTGGTCGCGTCGGAAATGCCGGCGGCGATGCGATCCTACCCGATCGTCTTTATCGGCCCGGCCAAGTCGCCGGTGATCATCACCGGCGTGCGCCAGAACGAGAACCTGTTCGTCGATGCCGACGGCAAATGGACCGGGCCGCACTACATCCCCGCCTATGTCCGGCGCTATCCCTTCATCCTGGCCGAAGACCCGACATCGGCCGGCCGGCTGACGCTGTGCGTCGAACGGGCCAGCGACCGGGTCGTCGACCAGTTGTTGGCGCCGTCCCGCGATGACAAGATCCTGCCGTTCTTCACCGGCAACGAGCCGAACGAAGCGACCAAACAGGCGCTCGCCTTCTGCAACCAGTTCCAGATCGACTTCAGAGCCACCCGCGAGATGGTCGAAAAGATCGATGCGCACGGCCTGTTTTCACCGCGCCAGAGCAAGGTGACGCTGGAAGGCGGCGAGGTGCTCAACCTCACCGATTTCCAGGTGATCGACGAGCCGGCCTTCAACAGATTGAGCGACGAGGCGTTTCTCGACCTGCGCAAATCCGGCGCGCTCGGCCTGCTCTATTGCCACCTCGCCTCGACCAACAGCTGGACCTCGCTGGTGCATCAGGCGTCGCTGCGGAAGGCGGCTGGGGCGAAGAGCGCCTGAGGAAAACGTTGCGGTTTTCCCGGCGTAACCTTCCAATCGATGCGTCCGGGCGGACAAGCCGGCTAGGCAGCAACCCTTCTGTCGTGCCGCCCTTCGCTGATCTCCTCGGCGAGCTTGTCGCAGAACGCCTCGAGATCGCCGGGGTTGCGGCTGGTGACAAGTCCCTGGTCGGTAACGACCTTGCTGTCCTCCCACAGACCGCCGGCGTTGATCACATCGGTCTTGATCGATTTGTAAGACGTGACCCGGCGACCCCTTACGATGCCTGTCTCGACGAGAAGCCAGGGCGCATGACAGATCGCGCCGACGACCTTCTTGGCCGACCAGAACGATTCGATGAAGCCCAGGGCCTTTCGCTCGACACGCAGCAGATCGGGATTGATGACCCCGCCGGGCAGGACGATCGCGTCATAGGCGTCCGCTCGCGCCTCATCCAAAGTCTTGTCGACGGGAACTTCTCGGCCCCAGTCCTTGAGATCCCAGCCTCTGATCTTGCCGCTTGCGAGCGACACGACATCGACCTTGGCGCCCGCCTCGCGCAGCTTCTTCAGCGGCACCTCAAGTTCGGATTGCTCGAACCCGTTCGTCGCCAGGATAGCGACGTGCTTGCCGGAAATGTCCTGCATGGCTTTCTCCATCGTTGCGTTGATGGAGCGCTAACGAGGCGAGGCGGGAACCGTTCCTCGCTGTAATTTTATGTGACTCCTGGGGAATTCCGCCGAAACTCTTAGCCAGGCAAGCCCAAAAACGAAAAAGCCGCGGAGTTCCGCGGCTTTTCGATGCTTAGTCCCCTGGAGGAAACTGGAGCGGGTGAAGCGATTCGAACGCTCGACCCCAACCTTGGCAAGGTTGTGCTCTACCCCTGAGCTACACCCGCTCGCACGGCGTCTTGGCCGCAAGCCGGGCCTATATGGCTGAAGAGCGCGGCGATTGCAACAGGGAAATCACAGGCTTTTTGTGACACGCCGCGCGGGGCCGGCAAGCCGCCGGCGGGCGCGTGAGTGGCGGGCGGCGGGGCGCCAGCGCGAAGGGCGGTGCCGCTCACCATGATGTCGCATGACGGTCTTGTGTCGGCTGCCCCATTGGCCGTAAACGGCTGGCTTGAGAAACGGAACGAAACCGATGCCGAAGACCGAAGCCGATTTGATGGCCTTTCTCGCCGAACTCGGCATTGCCGCGTCGACGAAGCGCCATCCGCCGCTCTACACGGTCGCGGATTCGCAGGCGTTGCGCGGCGAAATCGCCGGCGGGCACACGAAGAACCTGTTCCTGAAGGACAAGAAGGATAATTTCTTCCTGGTCACCGTCGGCGAGGACGCGGTCGTCGACCTGAAGCAGATCCACCAGGTGATCGGCGCCGCCAGCCGGGTCTCCTTCGGCAAGCCGGAGATGCTGATGGAGCTGCTCGGCGTCACACCGGGCGCCGTGACGGTCTTTGGCGTCATCAACGACACGGCAAACAGGGTCAAGCTCGTGCTCGACAAGGATTTGATGGAGCATGCGGTGATCAATGGGCATCCGCTGACCAATGAGGCGACGACATCGATCGCGGCGCGGGACCTGATCAGATTCGTCGAGGCAACCGGGCACGATGCTGCTATCTTGAAAGTCTCCGTGTGATCGCCACATGGATGGCTTGAGTCAGATGGTCTGAAGCATAGGGCGCCTGGCCGCCGGCCGGCGGCGCCACGGAAGGGCAAAGAGATGAGCGACAACAATCCGTTCGGCGGCTCCTTTGGCGGTAATGGCGGCCAGTACACCACCTCGGTGCAGTATGGTGGAGCGGCGCCGGCGCCGGCGAAAGTCGCGCTTGGCGATGCGCCCGCCGCTCCCGCCGATGTGATCAAGGACACGACGACGGCTGCCTTTGCCGCCGATGTCATCCAGGAATCGCGCCGCCAGCCGGTGCTGGTCGATTTCTGGGCGCCCTGGTGCGGGCCTTGCAAGCAGCTGACGCCGCAGTTGGAGAAGGCGGTCAAGGCCGCCGGCGGCAGGGTCAAGCTGGTCAAGATGAACATCGACGACCATCCCTCGATCGCCGGCCAGCTCGGCATCCAGTCTATCCCGGCGGTCATCGCCTTCAAGGACGGCCAGCCGGTCGATGGCTTCATGGGCGCCATCCCGGAGAGCCAGATCAACGAATTCATCACCAAGGTCGGCGGCAAGGGCAACGGCGCGCCGCCGGTGGCGGAAGCCTTGGCAGCGGCGACCGAAGCGCGCGAGGCCGGCGACATGCAGACCGCGGCCGACATTTATGACGCCATCCTGGCGCAGGCGCCGGAGACGATCGAGGCGATCGCCGGACTGGGCGAACTGTTGTTCGACGCCGGCGACACGGAAGGCGCCGAGGCGCTTTTGGCAACAGCCCCGGAGGCCAAGAAGGATGCGCCGCCACTGGCAGCCCTACGGGCCAGGATGGCGGTTGCGGCGCAGGCGGCAGCTCTCGGCAATCCAGCCGAGTTCGAGCGCCGGCTGGCGGAAAATCCTGGGGATCACCAGGCGCGCTTCGATCTGGCCATGATCCAGAACGCCAACGGCGACCGCACCGCGGCCGCAGACAATCTGCTGGCCATCATCAAGGCCGACCGAAGCTGGAACGAGGATGGCGCCAGGACGCAATTGCTGCAGCTGTTCGAGGCATGGGGCATGACCGACGAGGCAACGCTTGCCGCGCGCCGCAAATTGTCGGCATTGCTGTTTTCCTGAGCCGTTTGCCGGTTGTTTTGCCGCACGGGCTTGGCGTCGGCCATGACTGCGCCAGATTAGAACTGCCATGACGCGCTTCTGGTGAAGCGATCGGAGGAATATGGTGCAAGCGGGAAACGCGCATTACCGGCTCGCCAAGGATTTGCCGTCGACGATCCCGATCTTTCCGCTCGAGGGTGCGCTTTTGCTGCCGGGAGGGCGCATGCCGCTCAACATCTTCGAGCCGCGCTATCTGCAGATGGTGGACGAGGCGATTGCCGGTTCGCGGCTCATCGGCGTCATCCAGCCCAGTCTCGACGGCGCCTTGCGCGGCGATGGCGAGCCGGAACTCTGCAATGTCGGTTGCGCCGGGCGCATCATCGCCTTTTCCGAGAGTGGCGACGGCCGCTACCTGATTTCGCTGCAGGGCGTGTGCCGGTTCCGCATCGCCCACGAATTGACCGTCAAGACGCCGTTTCGCCAGTGCAAGCCCGCGCCTTTCCTTGCCGATCTCGACGAGGATCAGGCGGACAACGAGATCGACCGGCCATCGCTGCTCAAGGCGTTTCGCGCCTATCTGCAGGCCAACGATTTGGAGGCCGACTGGGAAAGCGTCAGCCGCGCCGAAAATGCCATGCTGGTCAATGCGCTGTCGATGATGGCGCCCTACGGGCCGGCCGAGAAACAGGCGCTGCTCGAAGCAGCCGACCTGAAGACCCGGGCGGAGACGCTGATCGCCATCACCGAAATGGCGCTGGCGCGCGAGAATGAGGATTTTGGCTCGAGTTTGCAGTAAGAGGGCGCGATGGCGGACGGACGTGACGAGAGGAAGGTCGACCCCAAGCTGCTGGAGCTGCTGGCCTGCCCGCTGACCAAGGGGCCGCTGGCCTGGGATCCAGAGCGCGGCGAACTGATTTCCAGGGTCGCCAAGATTGCCTATCCGGTGCGTGACGGCATCCCGATCATGCTGCCCTCCGAGGCGCGGACGCTTTCGGTGGAGGACGTGCTCGCCCCGCCGCCGCCACGCTTGGGTGGGCCGGGCTGAGTTCTTGCACCACAGGCTGGCGAGGTGGGCGGGACAGCACCCCCCTCTGGCCTACCGGCCATCTCCCCCGCAAGGAGGGAGATTGGCAGCTTTGGCGCTTTCGCACATTCCAGCAACCGTGGAGATTAGCGAAAGCCGAGACTACATCCAATCTCCCCCCTTGCGGGGGAGATGGCCGGTAGGCCAGAGGGGGGTGCTGTCCCGCTGCCATCGAAGTTTTTGACACTACTGAAAATTCCGCCCCTTGGGCATGACCCTTTCCGCTTCTTCCGACAGCGTTGCGAGATCCTGCCGGATCGGTGCGCTTTGTTCGGCGGGGCTGGAGTGATCCGAACGCTCCTTGGCGAGGTCTCCCGGAGGAGCCGCTGGTGCGGCTTCGCTGACCTTCTCCAGAAGCACGGTCAGCCAGGGCGTCAGATCCTCGATCCTCTCGGCGACGATGTGGACCACGCCCGATTCCGACTGCAATTTTCCGGTGACCTTGACGAACCGGGCGCCCATGACGATGGGTCGGTAACGGTCGAAGGTTCTTTGCCAGAAGATGACGTTGGCCACCGCCTTGTCGTCCTCCAGTGTCAGGAAGATCGCATTGCCCTTGCCGGGGCGCTGCCGCACCAGCACGAGGCCGGCGACGGAGACGCGCCTGCCGTCACGCACGGAAGGCAGGTTCGCATTGGGAATGACGCCGGCGCGGTCGAGCCGCTCGCGCAGGAAGGCGACCGGATGCGCCTTCAGCGACAGGCCGAGCGCGCGGTAATCATGGATGACATGCTCGCCGAGCGGCATTTTCGGCAGCTTCGTCTCGGGCTCCAGCTCGCGCAGGCGAAGCGCCGGCTGGTCGAACAGCGGCAGCCTTTCGGCGGCGCTCTTGCCGTCGAGCGCGCGCACCGCCCACAACGCTTCGCGACGATCAAGGCCGAGCGAGCGGAAGGCATCGGCCTGCGCCAGTTTTTCGATCTCGCCGACATCAAGGCCGGAGCGCAGCCAGACATCCCGGACGGATCCGTAGCCTGAGCCGCGCCGTTCGACGAAGGCCGCCATGCGCTCCTTCGACAGGCCCTTGATCTGGCGGAAGCCGAGCCGGACGGCATGCTTCGTCTCGATGACGCCGCGCATTTCGGCATGGCGCGGGAGGATACGGGCCGGATCGAACGGCGCCTTTTCCAGCGTACAATCCCACACCGAAAAATTGACGTCGACGTCGCGAATGTCGACGCCATGGTCGCTTGCGTCGCGCACCAACTGGGCCGGCTGGTAAAACCCCATCGGCTGTGAATTCAGGATCGCGGCGCAGAACACGTCGGGATAGAAGGTCTTGAACCAGCAGGAGGCATAGACGAGCAGGGCGAAGGAAGCGGCATGGCTTTCGGGAAAGCCATATTCGCCAAAGCCCTCGATCTGCTTGAAGCAGCGCTCGGCGAAGTCCTTCGTGTAGCCTTTGTCGACCATGCCTTCGATCATGCGGCGACGATAATTGCCGATGGTGCCGGTGCGCTTGAAGGTGGCCATGGCACGGCGCAGTTCATCGGCCTCGCCCGGCTTGAAGCCGCCGGCAACGATGGCGATCTTCATCGCCTGTTCCTGGAACAGCGGCACGCCCAGTGTCTTGCCGAGGATCGCTTCCAGCTCCGGCTTTTGATACTCGGCCTTTTCCTTGCCTTGCCGGCGGCGCAGATAAGGGTGGACCATATCGCCCTGGATCGGGCCGGGGCGTACGATCGCCACCTCGATGACGAGGTCATAGAATTCGCGCGGTCTGAGGCGAGGCAGCATCGACATCTGCGCCCGCGATTCAATCTGGAAGACGCCGAGCGTGTCGGCGCGGCAGATCATCTTGTAGACCTGCTTGTCCTCCGGCGGCAGGGTGGCCAGCACATAGGGCTGCCCATACGGGTCCCTCGCCTTTGGATAATGCTCAGTGAGCAAGGTGAAGGCGCGTTGCAGGCAGGTCAGCATGCCGAGCGCCAGGATGTCGACCTTGAGTATCTTCACCGAGTCGAGATCGTCCTTGTCCCACTCCACCATCTTGCGCTCGTCCATCGCCGTCTTGACGATGGGCACGATCTCGTCGAGCCGGTCCCGGGTGATGACGAAGCCGCCGACATGCTGGGAGAGGTGGCGGGGAAAGCCCATGATCTCGTTGGCGCGTTCCATCACGTGCCCCGACACCGGGTCGGTGCGGTCGAGGCCGCCGGCGCGGGCTTCCTTCTCGCCAAGCTCCGATGTCGACCAGCCCCAGATCGAGCCGGAAAGCGATGACCTGACATCCTCAGACAGGCCCATCGCCTTCGACACTTCGCGCAACGCCGAGCGGCCGCGATAGCTTATGACGGCGGCGGCAAGTGCTGTGCGCTTGCCGCTGTATTTCGTATAGATGTACTGCATCACCTCTTCGCGCCGCTCATGCTCGAAATCGACGTCGATATCCGGCGGTTCGTTCCTTTCCTCCGAAATGAAGCGCTCGAAAAGCGAATTGATTTTTTCCGGCCCCACTTCGGTGATGCCGATGCAGAAGCAGACGACCGAATTGGCGGCTGACCCACGTCCCTGGCAGAGAATATCCTTGCTGCGCGCGAACTTGACGATGTCGTGGACAGTCAGGAAATAGCGGGCGTAGTTGAGGCGCTCGATCAGAGCGAGCTCTTCCTCGATGCGCTTGGTCACCGAATCCGGAACACCGGCCGGATAGCGGTTGACCGCTCCCTCCCGCGCCAGCCGTTCCAGTTCGGCCTGCGGGCCGAGGCCCGATTCCGTCGGCTCGTCAGGGTAATTGTACTGAAGGTCGCTCAGCGAAAACGTCAGCTCTTGCGCAAACCGCAGCGTCTCGGCCAGTGCCTGCGGATGCCTGCGGAACAGGCGCGCCATCTCCATTGGCGGCTTCAGATGACGCTCGGCATTGGCGCTGAGTTGCAGCCCGACCCCGGCGACGGGCGTGTTGAGGCGGATCGCGGTCAGCACGTCCTGCAGCGGGCGCCGTTCGGCGGTGTGATAGAGAACGTCGTTGGTCGCCATCAGCGGAATACCGACGCTCTCGGCAAGCGCCGCGGCCTGCTCGATGCGGAAACGGTCATTGCCGGCGTAGTCGGGCGAAACGGCCAGACGGAGATTTCTGCCGAAACGATCCTTGAGCAGCCGAAGCAAGGCGAGACCGTCCTGCGCCCCCGCCGACAGATCGGGCAGGACTGCCAGCGACATCAGATCCCCCCATTCGAGCAGGTCGCTGCGCTGGAGAAGGGTGGCGCCCTTTTCGTTCTCGTCGCGCAGATTGGCCTGGGTGAGCATGCGGCACAGATGCCCCCAGCCCTTCCGGTCCTGGGGATAGGCGAGGATGTCCGGCGTGCCGTCGCCAAAAACCAGCCGGCAGCCGGGATGATAGGAGAGTTTTTCGACCTTGGCCTGCTGCCAGGCGCGCACCACGCCAGCCACCGTGTTGCGGTCGGCAAGCCCGATCGCCGAGAAGCCCAGGAGCTTGGCCGCGACCACCAGCTCCTCCGGCTTGGAGGCGCCGCGCAGAAAGGAGAAATTCGACTGGATGCCGAACTCGGCAAAGGGAATGACGGTCAGCGCGTTCATGCGAAGACACCATGCATGAACCAGCGCGGCGGCACCTGCGTGTTGCCGTAAAGACCTTGCCGGTAAAGCCAATAGCGGCGACCATCGGCGTCCTCGATACGGAAATAGTCGCGGGTTGACGTGATCGGATCGCTCGCTGCCTCGCGCCACCATTCGGCGGCGATGCGTTCCGGCCCTTCGGCGCGCGTGACCCGGTAGAGCGCGCGCCGCCAGCGGAAGTTCAGCGGTGGTCCTTCCGGCATTTCAGTGGCCGGCACATCGATGGGTTCGGGCGAGCGGAACAGCCGGATCGGCCGTTCCGGCGGAAAAATGGTTTGTGGTGCCTGCAGCCTGTCCGGCTTCTTCGGCGGCGTGGTCCGGCGCGGCGCTTCGGTGAAGGGGATCGTGGCGACGGCACGCTCCGGCAGATGGCTCTCGACCGCGACCGGTTGCAGAACCGCGCCCTCGCCGAGCCGGGCGCGGATGCGGTCGGCGAACAGCGCGATATCGGCACCGTCGTCGGTCGTTTCGCCAGTCAGATCGGCCTGCTGCATGTCGAAGGTGGCTGCCGCCAGCACCGAGAGCCGCACCAGATCGAAACCATAGCCGGCATCGATATCCTGTTCGAGCGCGGCGAGCCTTTCATGGAACAGTTTCTGGATCAGCATGGGTTCGCGCATCGGCCGCGAGGTGCCGATGGCGATGCGGCTGACGGCGCCGTCGACGCGAAAGAGCAGCAGCGCCAGCGTCCTGGCACCCTCGCCGCGGCGTTCGAGGTCGGTTTTCAAGGTCGCCGCCAGCATGCCCACCAGCCGTTCGATGTCCTCGGTCAAGGTGACGGGTTCGGCTAGGTGGCGTTCGACCGAAAGCGGCGCGACGGGAAGGCGCGGCGACACCGCCTCGTCGAGGCGGCCAAGCGCCTGGTCGAGGCGCAGGAGCAGCAAGGCGCCAAAGCGGCGGGCGAGCGGCGCGCGCGGTGCCGCCATGACGGCGCCCGCCGTGCGCAGGCCCACACTTTCCAGGCTGGTGCGGGTTGCGGGCTCGATGCGCAGTGCGGCCAGCGGCAGGGGTGCCAGCAGCGCTTCCTCCTCGCCTGACACAATGATGCGGTCACTGCAAAAGCGTGCCGCCGCCCAGGCCGCGCCCGGCGTCGCGGCAAGCCCGGCTCGGACATCGAAACCCTGATGGAAGAAGCGCGACAGGATCTCGTCCAGCATGGCGCGTTCGCCGCCGAACAGATGGGTGCAGCCGGTGACGTCGAGAAACAGACCGTCCGCCCCGTCCAGCGCCACCAGCGGGGTGTAGCGGTCGCACCAGTCGGCAAGGCCTTCGAGCAGGCGGCGGTCGGCTTCCGGATCGGCCTCGACGATGTCGATCGACGGATGCATGGCGCGCGCATCGGCAATGCCCATGTCGCGCTTCAGGTGCAGGGCCTCAGCCCGCTCGTCGAGGGCCGAGATGCGCTGCGCGTTGCGGTCTCGATGGCTGATCACGAGCGGCGGGTGAGATGGGTGATCCGACGGCCGGGAACGCCAGGACCGCCCCAGACGCTGGCGCAGGACCCTTTCCGCCGCCAGATAGGGAAACCACAGGGACAGGATTCTTTGGCCGGTTTCTTCCCCCACCTGCTCCTTCGTCGCCCGCTCTTTCGTCGCCCGCTCTTTCGTCGAATGCGCATTCATCGGGATTCCACTCCAGTGTGAATTGTCCAGGCAGGGCCGTGCGGCTCTTGCCGATGGTGAGGGTGAAGGCCGGGCGGCCGATCGAGCCGGCCAGCGGCCCGGCGATGGTGTCGCGCGGCACCGCCGGTGCCGACGTGACGATGAGGCGGACGGGTGCCGCCGTCGGTTCGGGCTCGGCCGCCTGCCGCAGCAGGAACACCGGGCGGCCGGCCGCTTGCGCCCTTGCATGCAGCCGGCGTGTCGCGGTCAGGTCAAGCCGCTGCGGATTGCCGCGAATTTCGAGGATGACCGCGGCGAGCGCCGTCATCCGGGCCGCCTCCTCGGCGACCCACAGCGCATCGACAAGTCTCGGTGCCTCGGAAAACAGCAATTGCTCCGGCTCGATGCCGAACGAGGCGTGAAGCCCCCTGGCATAGGGAAAGCCGGCCTCGCGAAAGATCTCCGATGTGCCGATCCACAGCACCGGCAGCCCCGGCGTTTGCTTGAGGATCAGGCTTGTGAGCGACAAAGCGAAGCCGGCGACGGCCCCGGCATCGCGGGTTTGCGTGCCATGGATTTCGCTCAGGGCGGCCTTCGGCAGGCCGCCGCTCAGGGCGGCGTCGAGGCGCTCGACGCCAATAGGCAGGAACGCATCCGGCAACGCCGCGGCAATGCCACGCCGGACGATTGTGAGATCGGTGTTGACGTCGGCATCAAAGGGCGCGGCGGCCGGCGCAGCCAAGCGCTCGGGCAGCGTTCCCTCGATTTTCGCGATCTGGCGGCGCAGGGCAAAAACAGTCTCCCGCGCCACGGCGGTCATCGCCATGACGGTCAGCTTCCACTCACATTGTTCCTGTTATGTTCCTTATAGATTCCAGAGCGCATCCCAAGAGTCAAGCAGACACATAGGGAATTTATTCCTCTCCGCGCGGATGGCGCAGGCGCATCGGCCCGTGTCATTTGCCGATTCCGGTGCGAAAGCCTATATGCCGGGATCAAAGGACAAAGCATGGCCCGCATCTACAAGACCCGCACCTGGCACGACGAACTCTCGCCCTCGATGGACGAAATGGAGTTCCTGGCGCTGGAGGCGTACGCGCATCTGCCGGAAGATTTCCGCAAGCTGACCGGCGAGATCGTCATCCAGATCGCCGAATTCCCGACCGACGAGATCATGGACGATCTGTCGCTGGAAACGCCGTTCGACCTGCTCGGCCTGTTCGAGGGGCGAGGCATCGCCGAGCGCTGGAACCCGCAGACCGGCGAAGGCCCGAACCGCATCACGCTCTACCGCCGCGCCATCCTCGATTACTGGTCCGAAAACGAAGAGACGCTGGGCGACATCGTCACCCACGTGCTGATCCACGAGATCGGCCACCATTTCGGGCTGTCGGACGATGATATGGAGAAGATCGAAGAGGCGGCGGAGTAACTGCTTCCTGCGTCACGTGAATTGTCCATTCCTATCCAGTCGGTCCAGAACTCAGCGGCGGCAAGGGTTCTTGGGATCTCGCTTCGGATAGGTTGGTCATCCCGCTGATGAAAAGATGCAGCGCCTTGCGCACGGCGAGCGATGGCGGCTCGGACGGATGCCACTCCGGAAAATGACCATCAACCACCATTCGTGCCAACCCATAGACAAAGGCACGAGCGGCAAGAACCAGATGATCGAAGTCCGTGTTCGCAGCCAGCCGACCCTGGTGTTGCGCCTGGGTCAGCAGGTCGATCATCTTCCGGCGAATGGCCTCATTCTGACCGCGAAGACTGTCCGACGCGTCGAAATCAATCAGCGTTCGGGAACTGATGATCTGGAAATGCGTGGGATTGGCGATCGCCCATTCCAGATAGCCTTGTCCGATTGCTTCGAAGGCCACGATGGGATCCGCGCTGTCGACTTCTGAAAGTGCATTGGCAACAGCCTCTGTCAGCCGGTTCATGGCCTGTTCGGCGACCGCGGTCAGCAGCGCTGCTTTCGACTGAAAATGCCGGAAGGGAGCGCCGGGGGAAACGCCGGCCCGCTTTGCGGCTTCGCGCACGCTCACATTGTCGGGGCCGCCTTCCTCGACAAGTTGAATTGCAGCATCGATCAACGTGTCCCGCAAATTGCCATGGTGGTAGCCGGTGCGGTGAGGTGTCTTGGCTTTTGCCATCTCTTTTCTTTCGTTCCGTAGAGCTGCTTCAGGCGTCCGTAGCACGATCCGCGATTTATGTAATCACTGTTTACAATGCAGGTAACAGAATGTAATCAGTGATTACAGATGGGACCGGAACAGGCCTGCGGTCTTCGCGGGCTCCCCGTTTTCTCTGAATGAGGAGACGAACATGTCTGCCAGAACCGCCGAACCCCGCCGTCCGCAATCGTTGATTTCGCTGAGGAGTCCAGCCGAAGAACCTCAGCACAAGGAGAATCTCACGACTGTCCAGTCGAGCGCGGCTGTGCCCAGCGTCACGCTTTATCGGCTTGCCGCCGTCGCCGGGGTGGGAAGCGCGCTTATTCTTGTGGTTAACGCGGCCAAACGCAGCGCGCTCATCGCGACCACCGATCTGACACAACTTCTCGCGCCAGTCGCCGAGATATTGGCGCTTGGTCTTGTCGTCGGCCTGTTTCTTGCGTTTGGCCGGCGCGCGGGCCTGTTCGGCACCATCGCGTTTGTCATCAACTTCGTTGCACTGGCAAGTTTGGTCGGTGTGGAAGTGGTGATCAATCTCGTATTTTCGAAACTTCCGCTGACAACCATCATCGAGCTGCGCGCCGGCCCTCTCGGACTGGCTTTGGTCGTCAGTTCGTTCCTTTTTCTGCTTGGGACACTTGCGTTTGTAATCTCTCTTGTCGTTGCAAGAGGCGTTCCGCGCATTCCACTCGCCCTCTATTTCATTGGCGCGGTGCCTATCGCGCTCCGTGCGTTCGTGCCGGAGTGGGCTCTTGACCTGGGCCTGGTGACGCTTGCGGCAGCCATCGCCTGGCTGGCCGGCTGGCTGTGGATGCGAGCGGAGCCTACCAGTCGCTGAGCTTCGTATCGGGTCCGTATTCCTGCCCGTCTATATCCTTGACCACGGCCTGGCCGCAACGCATCGCTTTGGCCTTCTTGTCGTAGGCATAGGTCGGCGAGCCGAACAGGTGCCAGCCCTTGTTCAGCGCCGCCGTCACCTTGTGGCAGAAGCTGGCATCGTCCGGAGCGGACAGAAAGCGGTAGAGTTTCATTGTTCAATTCCTGTCGTGAGTAGCTATAGCTCGCCCGCATCCATCGAGCATTTATGACCCGATGGCGGCTGCCTTCGCCAGCAGTTTTTCGGCCTGCGCCAAGTGCAGCCGCTCGACCATCCTGCCGTTCAGCGCGATCACGCCCTTGCCGGCATTTTCCGGCAGCGCGAAGGCTTCCTTCACCGAGCGCGCCTCGGCCACCGCTTCCATGGACGGCGCAAAGGCTCGGTTCGCGGCTTCGATCTGGGCCGGGTGGATAAGGCTCTTGCCGTCGAACCCCATGGCTGCGGCTTCCGCGCATTCATGTGTGAAAGCGTCGAGGTCACGAAAATCGTTGGAGACGCCGTCGAGCATGTCGATGCCGCCGGCGCGCGCGGCCAGCACCATCTGCATCAGCCATGGCACGAGGTAGCGTCGATCAGGCGTTGCCAGAATGCCGGTCTCCTTGACCAGATCATTCGTTCCGGCAACGAAACAATTTAGCCGCGAGGCCGGATCACGGCCAAGCTCGGCGATGGCGCCGATGTTGAGCAGCGCCTTGGGCGTCTCGATCATCGCCCATAGTTTCACGCTATCGGGGACAAAATTGTCGTCAAGCACATCGCCGGCCTCGAGCAGGTCGCGCGGCGTGTCGACCTTGGGCAGAAGGATGCCGTCGGGCTCACAGCTTGCGGCAGCCAGCAGGTCGTCGGCGCCCCATTCGCTTGATATCGCATTGATGCGCACGATCATCTCGCAGCGTCTGCCAATATGGCTGGCAACGGGATGGCCGGCGAAAATGCTGGCCAGTTTTTCGCGGGCAGTGATCTTGTCGGCCGGAGCGACGGCGTCTTCCAGGTCGATGATGATTGCGTCGCAGGCAAGCTGCGCGATCTTGGCCAAGGCCTTGTCGTTGGAGGCCGGGATGTAGAGCACGGAGCGGCGCGGGCGATAGGTTTCCATGGGTGATCTATGCCGCCTGCGGTTGTTGGAGGCAAGCGCGCAGGGCTGTGCGCCGACCCTCCCCCTTGTGGGGAGGGTCGCTGCGAAGCAGCGGGGTGGGGGTGCGGCGCCGGGCCCCCCCCCCCCCCCGCGGGGCGACCACCCCCCCCCCCCCCCGTGTGGGGGGGGGGGCCGCCGCCGGGGGGGGGGGGGCCGCCGCGGCGCCGGACCCCCACCCGGACCTGCGGTCCGACCTCCCCACAAGGGGGAGGTAGACGCTCGGCGTCCCGACCCTGCACGAAAACTGCACATGCCTGCGGAAAACCTCCTCGCATCCGCCCCACCCTTTCCCCGTCGGCCTGACAAACAGGCGGCATGCAAAAGCGAGCAAAACCCTATTGGTTCCTGCCTCACCGGCTGCGCAGCGAAGGCTGGTGGCTGGCCGATCGCCGCGCGCGAACGCCACGGCGATCCTCATTCCCTTTGTCCGCAGAACCCCGCCGGCAATCCGGCCGGACGCCATCAGGAAGGCCAGGTCATGATATCCTTCTTCACCGCCGCGCCAGGCTATTGCACCCGCTTCGGGGTCGCCATCCTGCTGGCAGCACTTGCGGATTCTCTCTTTTATGGCCAACCCGCCGGCATCACGGTTTTCCTGTTTGCCACCCTGATTGCCGCCGCGGTGGTCGCCGTGCATCCCGCAGCCTTCAGCGACGGCAGGGTCTGGCTCAAGCCCGCCGCCCTGCTTGTCGCGCTGCTGCCGCTCGCCGAGAACATCAGTGCCTTGTCGGTCTCGATCGCGCTGGCGGCGCTGACCGTCTTTGCGCTTTCGCTGAGCGGGCGGCTGCGGCACAGCATCGCGCGTATTGCCGGCCAGATCGCGCTGTTCGGGCTGGCGGCGCCGTTCCGCTTCGCCAACGATTTCATCCGCTGGCGCAAGACGGCGCGCCGGTTCGGCCGACGGCGCATCCGGCTGGCGGCGATCGCCGTCTGGGTGATGCCGCTGACGCTGGGTGCGGTCTTCCTGGCGCTGTTCGGCGCCGCCAATCCGGTGATCGACTACTGGCTGTCGCTGATCGACCTCGTGAGGCTGCTCGATCTTATCCAACTGGCGCGGATTGCCTTCTGGCTGTTCGTGCTAGCTGCTGTCTGGGCTTTTCTGCGGCCGCGCCTGCCGCGCCTGGTTCGTCGCATCCCGCACGCGGCGCCGGCCGTCAGCGCTCAAGCCGACAAAACCGTCACCACCATCGAAGACATCCTGTTCGGCAAGGCCGCCATCCTGCGCGCCCTGATCGTCTTCAACGTCCTGTTTGCGCTGCAGACGGCGCTCGACGCCACCTATCTGTGGGGCGGGGCGGCCCTTCCCGACGGGCTGAGCTACGCGGCCTACGCGCATCGTGGCGCCTATCCCTTGATGGTCACTGCGCTGCTTGCCGCCGGCTTCGTGCTGGCAGCGCTGCGGCCAGGCAGCGAGACATCGGCCGATCCGCTCATCCGCCGGCTGGTCTATGCCTGGGTGGCGCAGAACATCATGCTGGTCATTTCGTCGATCCTGCGGCTCGACCTCTATGTCGGCATCTATGCATTGACCTACTGGCGCGTCGCCGCCTTCGTCTGGATGGGGCTGGTCGCATCGGGGCTTGCCCTGATCATCGCCCGCATCGCACTGGGAAAATCCAACGAATGGCTGCTGTCCGCCAATCTTCTGACGTTATCTCTGGCGCTTTATGCCGGCTGTTTCATCAATTTTGCAGCGACGATCGCCAACTACAATGTCGACCATTCCCTCGAAATGACCGGCCAGGGCATTCCCCTAGACGCCTGGTATCTTCACTCGCTCGGTCCGGGCGCGTTTCCCGCACTCGATCGGTTCCTCGAGCAGCAGGGCAAGACGGCGGCCGCCGGCACTGTCCGCGAACTGGCTGGCGTGCGCGGCAGCGATGAAATCTGGTATCGAACTATCCAGCAGAACTGGCGGGCCTGGAGCTTTCGCGACTGGCGGCTGCTTCGATATCTCGACACCAAGGGGCCGTTCGTGATTCCCTCCGCAATCGAACTTTCCATGCCGGGCCGCTGATCCATGCCGCATCACATCCTCGTCGCCGACGATGACCCGCACATCCGCGAGGTGATCTGCTTTGCGCTGGAAAAGGCCGGCATGAAAACGACAGGGGTGGCCGACGGTGCCGCCGCCCTGCAAGCGATCGGCCGCCGGGCGCCGGATCTTGTCGTGCTCGACATCGGCATGCCGGAGATGGACGGGCTGGAGGTCTGCCGGCGACTGCGGCACGCATCCGATGTGCCGGTGCTGTTCCTGTCCGCGCGCGACGAGGAGATCGACCGCATCCTCGGGCTCGAAATGGGCGGCGACGACTATGTAACGAAACCATTCAGCCCGCGCGAGCTGGTCGCCCGCGTCAACGTCATCCTGCGGCGCGCCCGCCCGGCGGCGCCCGAACCGGTCGACGACAGGCAGTTTTCGCATGGCAAACTGGCTCTGGCGCCGGCCAGTCACGCTGCCAGCTTCGATGGCAAGGCGCTTGCCCTGACGGGGATCGAATTCTCGATTTTAAAAGGGTTTCTGACGCGGCCCGCGCATGTGCTCGACCGCGACGCAGTGATGGCCAGCGCCTATGCCGCAAACATCCATGTCGCCGGCCGCACCGTCGACAGCCATATCCGCAACATCCGCGCCAAGCTGGCAGCAGTGGGTTGCCTGGATGTTATCGAGACGGTGCATGGCGTCGGCTTCCGGCTCGGCCGATGCGGCTGACGACTTCCGGCAAATGGATCGGCCGCAAATGGCGGCCACGGCTTGCCACGGTCGTCGTCGCCATCCTGATCATGGTGATGGCCCTGCCATTGGTCGGCTTGTTCTTCTTCCGTCTCTACGAGAACCAGCTGATCCGCCAGACCGAAGCGGAGCTGATCGCGCAAGGGGCGGCCATCGCCGCCATCTATGCGCAGGATGTGCGTGACGCCGGTATTGCGGCGGACAAGCTCGGCGCGCCGATGCCGAGGCCAAGCGGGGATTCAAGCCGAAGCGTCAATCCGGACCCGCTCTACAGGCCAATCGAGCCGCAACTCGATCTTGCCTCGGATTATGTGCTGCCGACCCGGCCGGCGGCGATGCCTGCGATCGTCGATCCCACCTTTGCCGCGATCGGTACCCGTCTGTCCGGCATTCTCGACGCCACGCAGAAAACCACGCTGGCCGGCTTCCGGCTGCTCGACGCCCGGGGCGTCGTCATTGCCGGACGGGGCGAGGTCGGCCAGTCGCTCGGTGCGGCCGAAGAGGTGCGCGCAGCGCTTGCCGGTCACTATGCCAGCGCGCTCAGGCTGCGCATTCCCGACCAGCCGGCGCCACCGCTCTATTCGGTCAGCCGCGGCACCAAGGTGCGGGTCTTCGTCGCTTTGCCGGTCGCCGTCGACGGCAAGGTCGCCGGCGTCGTCTATGTGTCGCGGACGCCCAACAACATCATCAAACATCTCTATGGCGAACGCGGCAAGGTGACGTTGGCGGCGATTGCCATTCTCGGCGGCACGCTGCTCATCGGTCTCATCTTCCTGCGCACCGTCAGCCGGCCGATCTATGCGCTGATCGACCGCACCGAGCGCATCGTCGCCGGCGACCGCACGGCGATCCGGCCGCTCGACCATCACGGCACGCGAGAGATGGCGGAGCTGTCCGCAGCCTTCCTCGACATGGCCGAAAAGCTTCAGGCGCGGTCGGACAGCATCCAGACTTTCGCCACCCATGTCTCGCACGAGCTCAAATCGCCGCTGACAGCGATCCAGGGCGCGGCCGAACTGCTGCGCGATTCCGGTGGCGCTATGGACGATACGGAGCGGCGGCGCTTTTCCGACAATATCGTCACCGACGCCGGGCGGCTCAATCTGCTGGTTCGCCGTCTGCTCGACCTAGCGCGTGCCGAAAACCTGGCGCCGAGCGGCGAAAGCACATCGATCGGTGCGGCGCTGGCGCTGCTGCCCGTCGACAACAGGCTGGCGGTTTGCGTCGGAGCCGGCGGCGACATCAGATTGCGCATATCGGCCGAGAACGCGGCTATCGTGCTGGCCAATCTCATCGACAATTCGGCCAGGCACGGCGCGACGGCGGTTTCTGTCTCCGCTACGAGCGCCGACGGCAAGGCGAGCATCCTGGTCAGCGACGACGGCGCCGGCATTTCGCCGAGCAATCGGGCGCGCATTTTCGAGCCGTTCTTCACCACGCGGCGCGAACAGGGCGGCACCGGCATGGGGCTCGGCATCGTGCTGGCCCTCCTGAAAGCGCATGATGGTATGATCGCGCTGGTTGACAGCGAACGCGGCACGCGCTTCGAGATCATTGTGCCGGTGGCGTGACGGACACCATCGGCCGGATCGGAGAAAAAATGCGCTACGACATCGTCATCATCGGTGGAGCCATCGTCGGCTCCTCGGTCGCCTATTACCTGCGTGAGCAAGGGTTTTCCGGCACGATCGCGCTGGTCGAGCGTGATCCGCAATTCGCGCATGCGGCAACGACGCTGTCCATGGCTTCGATCCGCCAGCAATTCTCGATCCCGGAAAACATCCGCCTGTCGCAGTTCACGCTAAAACTGTTCCGGCGGCTGAAGGAAGAGTTCGGGGATGATGCCGATATCGGCTTTCGCGAGGGCGGCTACCTCATCCTTGCCGGCGAGGACGGCTTGCCGATCCTCAAGAGCAATCACGAGGCGCAGATCGCGGAGGGCGCCGACATCGTGCTCGAGGATGCCGACCAGCTTACGCGCCGGTTCCCGTGGCTGTCGACCGAGGGCATTTCAGCCGGCGCCTATGGCCGCACCGGCGAAGGCTGGTTCGACGCGCATGCGATGCTGACGCTGTTCCGAAAGGCGCTGCGGCAGAAGAAAGTCGATTTCATCGCCGCCGATGTCACCAGCATCGCGCGCGATGGCAACCGCGTCACGGGAGTGAGCCTCGGCAATGGCGAGACGCTGAAGGCCGGCATCGTCGTCAACGCCGCCGGCCCGAACGCCGGCAAGGTGGCTGCCATGGCCGGGCTTGAACTCCCGGTCGAGCCGCGCAAGCGCAATGTCTTCGTCTTCGAGGCGCGCGAGAAGTATGCCGACATGCCGCTGCTGGTCGATCCCTCCGGTATCTATGTCCGTCCGGAAGGCTCGGTCTACCTCACCGGCGGCGCCGAACCGGAGGAAGGCGACTGCGCACCCGATCCCGGCGATTTCGAGGTAAACTGGGCGCTGTTCGAAGAGGTGATCTGGCCGGTGCTGGCGACCCGCATTCCCGCCTTCGAGGCGATCAAGCCGACCCGCGCCTGGGCCGGCCACTACGACTACAACACGCTCGACCAGAACGCGGTGATCGGTCCGCACCCCGAAGTCGGCAATTTCATCTTCGCCAACGGATTCTCCGGCCACGGCCTGCAGCAGGCGCCGGCGGTCGGCAAGGCGCTGGCCGAACTGATCGTGCATGGTGGCTACCGCACGGTGGACTGCTCGGCGTTTGGGTATGAGCGGGTGGCGGAGGGAAGGGCGTTCCGGGAATTGAATGTGATTTGAGCGATCAGCGCAGACCGCCGTTCTGTCGAGTTCCCCCCTCTGGCCTGCCGGCCATCTCCCCCGCAAGAAGGGAGATCGGCAGCTTCAGCGCCTTGCTCTTTCCTGCAACGCAGGAATTGGCGAAAGCGGTTGAGCGCTCAATCTCCCCCCTTGCGGGGGAGATGTCCGGCAGGACAGAGGGGGGTGCTGTCCCGCTAGCCGTTGCAAGTCAGGTGACCGCACGTCAGCCCTTGCGGTCGAACCAGAAGGCGTCGGCCATGCGCTTCATGCCGATACGTTCGTAGAAGCCGACGGCGTCGGGCATGGAGATCAGGCTGATGGCGACCGACGATCCAAGCTGCCGGCGCGCCTCGTCCATCAGGCCCTTGCCTATGCCGAGCCCCTGCGCGGATTGGGAAACGGCGAGTTCGGAGATGTAGCAGACCCAGGAGAAGTCGGTGATCGCCCTGATAACGCCGATCAGCGGCTTGCCCTCGACGTCGAGGCGCGCGGTCAGTACCAGGTTGGCGCCCGACAGCATCGCCCGCAGCCGTGCTTCATCATCGACCGGCCGTGTCTCGCCGAGGCCGGATTCGACCAGCACGCGACGGAATTCGGCGATGTCGAGCGCGGCTTCGCTGTTATAGAGGACGTGTGCGTTTTCTGCCATGTCCGCCAGACTGCACCATCGGGCTGGCTTGTGCCACCGTGCACGAACAGTTGCCTTTTATTTGCCGCCGGCTTTGTGTAAACCGTGCCTCAGCAATCCCCCCGCAACGAAAACACGGGCAAAAGCCATGGAAAAGTTCACCAAGCTCACCGGCGTCGCCGCTCCGATGCCGATCGTCAATGTCGACACCGACATGATCATCCCGAAGGATTACCTCAAGACGATCAAGCGCACCGGGCTCGGCACCGGCCTGTTCGCCGAAATGCGCTACAAGGATGACGGCTCGGAAAACCCGGATTTCGTGCTCAACAAGCCGGCCTACCGCAAGGCGCAGATCCTGGTTGCCGGCGACAATTTCGGCTGCGGTTCCAGCCGCGAGCACGCACCGTGGGCGCTGCTCGACTTCGGCATTCGCTGCGTCATCTCGACCTCGTTCGCCGACATTTTCTACAACAACTGCTTCAAGAATGGCATCCTGCCGATCACCGTCAGCCCCGAGGATCTCGAGAAGCTGATGGACGACGCCTCGCGCGGCTCCAATGCCACCGTGTCGGTCGACCTCGAATCCAAGGAAATCCGTGGTCCCGACGGCGGTGTCGTCACCTTCGACCTTGACGATTTCAAGCGGCACTGCCTGCTCAACGGGCTCGACGACATCGGCCTGACCATGGAGAAGGCCGGCGCCATCGCCTCGTTCGAGAAGCGCAACGCCGAACAGCGCCCCTGGGCCTGAGCGGTACACACTCCAGGCGGAGGCCCGGCCGCTTTTCAGGCCTTCGTTGCGCCGGGTTCGTTGCGACTGAGTGGAGGGACAGTCATGACACGTTTGCTTCTTGCCGGCGTTTGCGGGCTGGCCTTGTTGCTGGGGCAAACCGTGAGCGCGTTTGCGCAGACACAGGCACCCGCCAACCAGCCGGCCCCGGCGACGGACCAGCCGTCCGCCGATCAGGGGACGAACGCCGCCGACGCTGCCGATGACGACAAGCAGGCGCCCGTCCCTTTCGAAGGCGGCACGCTGACCATCACCCAGAAGGAACAGTATGGCGAGAAGGTGCTTGCCTATGACGGCCAGCAGCTGGCCACCAACTATGACGTCTTCTTTGACAGGATCGTGGAAGTCGGCGGCGTCAAGGTGGCGCTGTTCGATGTCGGCGACGGCGGCAACCAATGCGGGCCGGCGACGGTGATCGTCTGGAAACCGGAAGGTGGCACGATCCAGAGCACAATGGTCGAGCAGGACCAGTGCGGCGCCCCGCCCTCGGCGGTGTCCGACAATGCCATCTATTTCGTGCCGTATCTGTTGCCGGGGGATGAGAAACCGGCTTTGCAATGGTCGCCGACCGATGGGCTGACGATTTCGGGCAATCTGACCTACATGCCGGAACCCGGCACGGACTGGAAAGACATCGATCCGGAAAAGTACCAGAACATCATCGACGCTTTCCACAATGAGGCTGTCTACAAGGAAGCCGAAAAGCTGCTGGGCAAGGACATGCCCGATATGGCGACCAGCCTGCTGGTCGGCGGCGGCACGGAAAAGACCGCTTCGGGCGCCTTCTACGCCAGCGGCTGCGTGCCGCATGATTGCGGCGGCAATGACGGCTTCATGGCGGTCGACCCGGCCAAGCAAAGGCTCTATTTTGCGCGCCGCGGCGACAATGGCAAGCCGCAGGCGTGGCCTGATGTGGCGACATGGCCGGCCGATGTGAAGGCGGCGTTGGACAAGGCGCTGGGGTCTGCGAACTAGGCATTTCGGCGGTGAACCAAAAACTGTTTCGCCGCGATCCTTCACACCCCCCTCTGCCCTGCCGGGCATCTCCCCCGCAAGGGGGGAGATCGGCAGCTTGGCCGCTCTGCCTATCTCTGCACCGTTTGTAACTGGCGAAAGCATTCGAGACATCCGATCTCCCTCCTTGCGGGGGAGATGGCCGGCAGGCCAGAGGGGGGTGCTGTCCCGCCGACATAAAAATGCCTTTGCAGCGCCAGTCGCTCTGCGTTGACCCATGGTCAGATCTGCCCTTTCCCTGCAAAATGGCCCACCACAACTCACGAGAACCCCATGCGAAAACTCATCTCCACCGGTTCCCCCTTCGAAAAGACCGCCGGCTATTCGCGCGCCGTGGTGCAGGGCGACTGGTGTTTCGTCTCCGGAACGACCGGTTACGACTATGCGACGATGACGATGCCGGAGCCGGTGGAGGCGCAGACGCGCAATTGCCTGGCGACGATTGCCAAGGCGCTGCAGGATGGCGGTTTCGACATGGCCGACGTGGTGCGGGCGCATTACTACATCACCGACCAGGCCTTCGTGGACATCGTCTTCCCGATTCTGGGCGAGACGTTCGGCGATATCAGGCCGGCGGCGACGATGATCGTCTGCCAGCTCAACAAACCGGAAATGAAGATCGAGATCGAGGTAACGGCGCTGCGGCGCACGGCTTGAAAGGCGACCGACGATGAAAGTCCGGCGCATCGTTGCCAATATCGAGACATCGGATGCCACTGCGGCCAAGCGTTTCTATCAGGATGTCCTCGGCCTCGATGTGCTTATGGACCTTGGCTGGATCGCCACCTACGGCTCGCAAGCAAAGATGGATGTCCAGGTCAGTTTCATGGCGCAAGGCGGCTCCGAAACGCCGGTGCCGGATCTTTCGATCGAGGTCGATGATGTCGATGCGGCGCTCGGCGCCATGAAGACGGCGGGCTTCGCCATCGAATACGGACCGGCCGACGAACCGTGGGGCGTGCGCCGCTTCTATGTCCGCGATCCGTTCGGCAGGCTGGTCAACATTCTCTCGCATCGGTGAAGGCAAGGCGCTGCAATTTGCGGGAGGCTGGCGGGGCAGAGGGGGGCGCGAAGGATCGCAAACGAACGAGGTTGTTCTTGATCGCTGCGTTACTCCTTGCGCACAACCGGCTTGGCGTTTAGCAAGGCCGCGGTTCAAATCTTTCCAGGACGGTTTCTCCATGGCAACGAAGCATCTTTTCCTGCTCCCCGGTGACGGCATCGGTCCCGAGGCCATGGCCGAGGTCAAGAAACTGATCGCGGTCATGAACGACAAGCTCGGCAGCGGTTTTGCCACCGATGAGGGGCTGGTCGGCGGCTGCGCCTATGACGCGCATGGCGCGGCGATCTCCGATGCCGACATGGAAAAGGCGATGGCGGCCGACGCGGTGCTGTTCGGCGCCGTCGGCGGTCCGAAATGGGATGCGGTGCCCTACGAGGTGCGCCCTGAGGCCGGCCTGCTGCGGCTGCGCAAGGACATGGAGCTGTTTGCCAATCTGCGCCCGGCCATCTGCTACCCGGCGCTGGCGGCGTCCTCCTCGCTCAAGCAGGAGGTGGTCGAAGGCCTCGACATATTGATCGTGCGCGAGCTGACCGGCGGCGTCTATTTCGGCGAGCCCAAGCAGATCATCGATCTCGGCAACGGCCAGAAGCGCGGCATCGACACGCAGGTCTACGACACGTTCGAGATCGAGCGCATTTCGGGCGTCGCTTTCGAACTGGCACGCACGCGCAAGAACCACGTCACCTCGATGGAAAAGCGCAATGTGATGAAGTCGGGCGTGTTGTGGAACGAGGTCGTCACCCAGACCCACAAGGCACGCTATTCCGACGTCAAGCTCGACCACATGCTGGCCGATGCCGGCGGCATGCAGCTGGTGCGCTGGCCAAAACAGTTCGACGTCATTGTCACCGACAATCTGTTCGGCGACATGCTGTCCGACATCGCCGCCATGCTGACCGGCTCGATCGGCATGCTGCCGTCGGCCTCGCTCGGCGCGCCTGATGTGAAAACCAAGAAGCGCAAGGCACTCTACGAACCGGTGCACGGCTCGGCGCCCGACATTGCCGGCAAGGGCATCGCCAACCCGATCGCCATGATCGCTTCCTTCGCCATGTGCCTGCGCTATTCCTTCGGCATGGTCGATGAAGCCGACCGCGTCGAAGGCGCGATCGCCGCCGTGCTCGACGCGGGCCTGCGGACGAAAGACATCATGTCCGATGGCATGACCGAGGTCGGTACGGTTCAGATGGGCGACGCGATCATCGCCAAATTCCTGGGCTGATATCGTGACGGTCGACGTCCGCTGGGCGACGATCGAGGACGCGACGGCGCTCGCGGCCATATTGTGCGAGATGGCGGTTCACTACCGGCAGCCACCTCTCGATGCCGGCCGGGCCGTGTCTGCCGCACGAAAATGGCTTGGCGAGGAAAGCCCGGCCTATCCGCATTTCGCGCTCGCCTTCGTCGAGGGCGAGGTCAGCGGCCTGGCGTCGGTGGCGATCGCGCATCCCGGCATCGATCTTGAGCGGCTGCTGTTCCTCAAGGATTTGTTCGTGCGCGACAAAGCCCGCAACGCCGGCGTCGGCCGAGCAATGATCGGCTTTCTCGCCGATCATTGCCTGCGCGAAGGCATCGGCCGCATCGACCTGACCACCGAGGACTGGAACGAAGGCGCGCTGCGCTTCTACGACCGGCTTGGCGCCGAACGCCACGGCCAGAAGGTCTTTCTCAGACTTTCGGGTGAGGCGTTGAAAAGCGGCTAGATCCTGACGCCTGCCGGCACTGGTCCCCAAGGATTTTCGCCCACCTGGGACGGCAGAAGTCCGAAGACCAGCAAGGCAATGCTGCCAATGGGAGTGATGAAGCCCAGCAGTGCAAACCAGCCGCTCAGACCCGCGTCATGCACACGCCGCACGACGAGGGCAATCGACGGCAGGATCAATCCCGAAAAGAAAACCAGGAAGGGTATGAGCCCTATGGCCCTCATCGTCGTCCTGTCCGCATTGGTTTTGAAGCCATTGAACGCTAGGTCAACGAGTATTCCGAAGCCTAGAAGCGCCAATATCCCGAGGGTGTAGAATAGCCAGAAGGCCCAGAATTCCTTGCGGCGGGCGCGACCTTTGAAATTGCTATAGTCCGCAATTATCGCGCGCCAGAAGTAAGCCCACAGACCCATGGAATAGGCGGGCCTGCTCTCGGCCGAACGGCGTGGCTGGCCCGTGCTTGGCGATGGCGCTGTCGGGGTGACGGCGACTATATCGTGCGCCGTACCGTCATCCGGTTGAAACTCGACAAGGGTGCCCCTGGCGAGGGTCACTTCATGGCTCACATCGTCACGGGCAAAGATATAACGCTTGCTGTCGATTCCGTCGATGTAGCCGTAGTCCTGATCCTGATCGTAGTGGAATATCGTGCCACGCATGTTTCTCCCCCGCGTTGCGCAAATACTACCCAGGGTTGTTTGTGATTGCAATACACGTGGCGGCTAAATCCTGACACCCGCCGGCACCGGCCCCCACTGGTTTTCCCGGGCCTGCGTCGGGATCAGCGCGAAGACCAGGATGATCAGGCTGCCGATGGTCGGGATCAGGATCAGCAGGCTGAGCCAGCCTGACAGGCCGATGTCGTGGAGCCGGCGCACGATCATGCCGAGGCTAGGGAGCAGTGTCGCCAGCAGGAACGTGCCGCACAGCCCGACCGTTATCGCGCCCGAAATATCACTGTCGAAACCGCCCATATCCATATCGGTGTACAGGCCGATGCCGCCGATGATCAGCAGGCAAACCGTCCAGAACAGGCAGTAGCCCCAATATTCCTTGCGGCGGGCGCGGCCGGCGAAATTGAAGTAGTTCTGCGTCACGCCGCGCCAGAAATAGCCCCAGAGATCGCTGGGTTCGGCCGGCTCGGAGGAGCGGCCGAAATGCTGTGCCGGGGGCGGGGTTGCCGCGGCCTTGCTGCCGGCTTGAGTCGGTGCGGGGTTCGTGCCGGCGTCAGTGGCCGAAGTAGCGGTCTGGGCGGCAATCGAAAAGACGTCGTGAGCCTGGCCGCCGCCCGCCTGAAACTCGACGGACGCGCCCTTCCGCATGGCAGTTTCACGGCGCAGGTTTTCTCGGGTGAAGGTGTATTGGCTGCCGTCGGCGCCGGTGATGAAGCCGAAGCCCTGGACCTCGTCATAGTGAAGCACTTCGCCGCGCATTTGCCACCCCCGCTCGCCACGTCCTAGCCGAAGGTGGCACAGGGCCGTGCCGATGGGCAAGACGGCCAGCATGGCTACCCTCTTCGCGGCAAATGAAGCATAAGGCATCGAGTGCAACCGCCTTCGACAGAAGCAGACATGACAGTCGAGAGTCCTGACAGTAAAACCGTAAATGAAGATGGAGGGGAAAGAAGACCTCCCAGGCTGGCCATCGACGCCACCGGCCTGACGTTCTGGCCGTCCGGCCAGGGACTTGTCGGCATCCCACGGGTGGAAAGCTTTCTCGTCAGCGCAGCCCTGGCCGATCCCGACCCTTGCGTGGAGGTGGTGGCGTTCCGACCGTGGGAAGGCCGGTTTCGCCCCCTCGCTCCTTTCGAGCAGGACCATGTCGCGACGGGCGAGATTTCACCCTGGCGCCTCAAACGATGGCCTGGGAGACGCACGGCGATGTCGCAGGCCCTCGAAGCGGTGAGGCAGCAGCCATGGGGCAAGCGCGACGCCGACCGCCATCTCGCAAAGACGATGACCCATGGCCGCAAAGGGATTGCCTATCAGGCGACGAGGCTGCTGATCCGGGCCTATCGTCTGTACCAGCGGGCGCGGATCCGGTCGGCCCCGCGTCAGGCTCCAAGCCAACCGGACGAGACTGAACGCGGCTTTGTCTTGATCAGCCATCACATTCTGACCGGGGACGACCGAGCCGCCGTCTCCGGGCGCGCCGGTGGCCTCGCGTTTCTTTGCCACGACCTCATCCCGACACTGCGCCCCGACATGGTTGGTATGAGCCCTGGCGAGGCTCGCTACGGGTCATATCTCGAGCACCTCGTGCGTTCCGGCGCGCCGGCATTTTGTGCATCCGACGAAGTTGGTGCGACGCTGACCGATCATATGCAACAGGCAGGCGTCACGCAGCCGGTGGTATACCGGTTTCCGATGCCTTCCATCCTGTACGAGACGGCTTCGCGCATGGGCGAGACTTCGCGCATCGAGGCCGACGAGCCGTTCGTGCTCTATTGTTCGACCATCGAAGTGCGCAAGAACCACATCCTGCTGGCACGGATATGGCAGCAGGCGCTCGACGAGGGCGTCAAGCTGCCGAGGCTCGTCTGCGCCGGGCGCTGGGGCTGGATGATCGATCCGCTGCGCGCCTATCTCAAGGCCCATCCGAGACTGCTCGAGCGGGTTACGTTCACCGGAGCGATCAGCGATGAGGAACTCATCCGATATTATCGCAGCGCTTCCTTCGGCGTCTTTCCCTCGCATATCGAGGGCTGGGGCTATGGCGCCTCGGAATGTCTCGATTTCGGCGTTCCCGTCATCGTCTCGACCGCGCCGTCGCTGATCGAGGCGAGCGGCGGGCTGATGCCGGCGATCGATTCCAATGACCAGGCCGGCTGGTACGCTGCGATCCGCAGGATGGCGGAAGACCCGGACTGGCGCTCATCGCTGACGGAACGCATCGCAAAGCAGCATCGCCCGACGCCGGCATCGGCCAGCTGGGCTGCCATCAAGGCTGGCCTGCAGGCAAGCGCGTCCCTCCGGCCGAAGTCCTAGAGCAATTCTAGGAAAGGTGTGACGCGGTTTTCCGTCTAGAATTGCGTCAAAACAAAGAGTTAGAGCAGATCGCCGTTTCCGTGAAACGGTGAAATGCTCTAGGTGGGCCGCTTCTTCGCTTTCTTGTGCTTGGGCGCGCCGGTGGTGTCGAATTTCGGCTTGCCCGGCTTCTTCGCCCATGGCTTTGCCTCATGCGCGGTGGCCGGGCGCTGATCGACTGCTGCCGGTGCACGTTTTTCGAATTTGCGCTTCGGCGCGTTGGGGTCGAATGGCGCCTTGCCGCGATGCGGTTTCTTGTCGGGGCTTGGCGGCTGGTAGCCGGCGCGCGACAGATCGGGCGTGCCCTCGAGCCGCTTCACCAGGATGTTGCCTTGCAGCTTGCGATCGGGACCGATCGCGGCCAGGAAGCGGTCGGCCCAGTCGGCTGATATCTGCACGTAGGTCTCTTCCGGCTGCATCTTGATGGTGCCGATCTCGCGCTTCGAGATGCTGCCGGTGCGGCACAGCATCGGGATGAGCCAGCGCGGCTCGGCATTCTGCCGGCGCCCGATCGACAACGAGAACCAGACGCTGTCACCGAAATCGTCGCGGCGGCTGGGCGCCTCGTCGCGGCGCGCGAAACCTTCGCCTGCCGGTCTTTCACGCGACGGCGTGAAGGGCGCGATCTCCATGAGGTCCTCGGGGGCCGAGCGGCTGGCGCGGCACTGGCGCACGAAGGCGGCAGCCACTTGCTCGGCGCCATGTCTTGCGAGCAGCGCGTCGATGAAACCGCGTTCGTCGTCCTTCACCGGCTCGTCGAAAACCGGATCGGCCAGGATGCGCTCGTCGTCGCGCCGCATCACGTCGTCGGCCGAGGGCGGGCTCGCCCATGTCGCCTTGAGGCCGGCGTTCTGCAGCAGCCGCTCGGTGCGCTTGCGGGCACTGTTGGGCACGATCAGCGCGCTGACGCCCTTGCGCCCGGCGCGGCCGGTGCGGCCGCTGCGGTGCAGCAGCGTTTCCGGGTTGGTCGGCAGGTCGGCGTGGATGACCAGTTCGAGGTTGGGCAGGTCGATGCCGCGCGCCGCGACATCGGTGGCGATGCAGACTTTTGCGCGGCCGTCGCGCATTGCCTGCAGCGCATGGCTGCGCTCGTTCTGGCTGAGCTCGCCGGAGAGGGCGACGACGGAGAAGTTGCGGTTGTTGAAGCGCGCGGTCAGATGATTGACGGCGGCACGCGTGTTGCAGAACACCAGCGCGTTCTTGGCTTCGTAATAGCGCAGAACGTTGATGATGGCGTTTTCCCGGTCGGGCTGGGCGACGCTCAGCGCCCGGTATTCGATGTCGAGATGCTGCTTCTCCTCGCCGGCGGCCGAGATGCGCACCGCATCGCGCTGATAGCCCTGCGCGAGCGTGGCGATCGAGCGCGGCACCGTGGCCGAGAACATCAGCGTCCGGCGTTCGGCAGGAGCGGCGTCGAGGATGAATTCGAGGTCTTCGCGAAAGCCCAGATCGAGCATCTCGTCGGCCTCGTCGAGCACCACCGCCTTCAGCGCCGACATGTCGAGCGAGCGCCGGGTGATGTGGTCGCGCAGCCGGCCGGGCGTGCCGACGACGATATGGGCGCCGCGCTCCAGCACACGCCGCTCCGAGCGCATGTCCATGCCGCCGACGCAGGAAGCCACGGTGGCGCCGGTCAGTTCGTAGAGCCATTCCAGCTCGCGCGTCACCTGCAAGGCCAGTTCGCGCGTCGGCGCCACCGCCAGCGCCAGCGGTGCGGCGGCGTGGCCAAAGCGCTCCGCGCCCTCAAGCAGGGTCGGCGCCAGAGCGAGGCCGAAGGCCACCGTCTTGCCGGAGCCTGTCTGCGCCGAAACCAGCGCATCGGCCTCGCCGAGTTCCGGCGCCACAACCGCCTTCTGGACGGGCGTCAGCTCGGAATAGCCGCGTTTTTCCAGCGCCCTTGCCAGCGCGGGAACGAGTGCATCGAAGTTGGACATCTTACTCTTTCGGAATTCGGATTCTTATATGCCCAGCAATGGGCCTGTCTTCGGCGGGCGTCGGGACGCTCCATGAGCCGGATGGTCATGCCGTTCGTACTTCGTGCCGCCGCCATTGTACAGAGCAACAGGACGCTCATCGCAATTGACTCTTGACGCAAACCGCGTAAAAGCCCGCTTTGAACGGGATCGTTTTTCGATGCGCGGCCTTTTGATGGCTCTTCTTGCATTCGATGCCCCCAGCCTCAATGCACATCATTGGGCCGGGCGCGTCGGCGCGTCCCCTCGTTCCAGCAAAACCCCATTCTTGGCCAAGAAAACTACCAAAACCACCACCAAAACGGTGTGACTCCCTTGGCCTAACCACCCTCTCCCGGGTTCGGCCCGGGGGACGGAACCCGCATCGGCCAGCGGGTTTCTCCAAAAACCAAGCGGAGAGGGACAGGAGATTTTTCGATGAGTTTCAAGGTAGCGATCGTCGGCGCCACGGGCAATGTGGGCCGGGAAATGCTCAACATACTGGAAGAGCGCGGCTTTCCGGTAAGCGAAGTCGTGGCGCTGGCGTCGCGGCGCAGCCTGGGCACGGAAGTGTCGTTCGGCGACCGCACGCTGAAGGTGAAGACGCTCGACCAGTATGATTTTTCCGACACCGACATCTGCATCATGTCGGCTGGCGGCAGCGTCTCCAAGGAATGGTCGCCGAAGATCGGCAAGCAGGGCTGCGTCGTCATCGATAATTCGTCGGCCTTCCGCTACGATCAGGACGTGCCGTTGATCGTGCCGGAAGTGAACCCGGACGCGATCTCGCTGTTCACGCGCAAGAACATCATCGCCAATCCGAATTGCTCGACGGCGCAGCTGGTAGTGGCATTGAAGCCGCTGCATGACTTCGCCACCATCAAGCGTGTCGTTGTCGCCACCTACCAGTCGGTGTCGGGCGCCGGCAAGGAAGGTATGGACGAACTCTTTACCCAGACCCGCGCGGTCTTCGTCGCCGATGGCGTCGAGGTCAAGAAGTTCACCAAGCGCATCGCCTTCAACGTCATCCCGCACATCGATGTCTTCCTTGATGACGGCTCCACTAAGGAAGAGTGGAAGATGGTCGCCGAGACCAAGAAGATGCTCGACCCCAAGATCAAGCTGACGGCGACCTGCGTGCGCGTGCCGGTGTTCATCGGCCATTCGGAAGCGGTCAACATCGAGTTCGAAAAGCCGATCACCGCCGACGAGGCGCGCGATATCCTGCGCGAGGCGCCGGGCTGCCAGGTCTTGGACAAGCGCGAGGACGGCGGCTACATCACGCCGCTGGAATCGGCCGGCGAAGACGCCACCTTCATCTCGCGCATCCGCGAGGATTCGACCATCGACAACGGCCTGTCGATGTGGATCGTCTCCGACAATCTGCGCAAGGGCGCGGCGCTCAACGCAGTGCAGATCGCCGAGTTGCTGGTCGAGCGCGGCCTGATCCAGCCGAAGAAGAAGGCGGCTTAGTTTTCGCTCACGGGCCGTATCGCCGCTGCCGCGGCGGGCGCTCCGCGGGGGCGCCGGACGACCGGCGGCCCGCAGTCGCGGGCTCGGCCTGCGGCCGGGATGCTGAAGGTTTGCGAAGGCATTGATGAAGGTCGATCTCCCCCACGAGGGGCAGGGCTATCGCATATGGAATTCCTGAGATGGCTGCCCGGCACGGACCCCCACCCCTAACCCCTCCCCACAAGGGGGAGGGAGACTTCCGTTGGCGCTGGCCCAGGAGCATCGCCTG
>NZ_JAMYPL010000032.1:0-64114 GCF_040320355.1 Mesorhizobium sp. M0715
TCAACAACAGTGCGCTTCAAACTCTCGCTGTGTTTGGACATGAAAACCCCCGAAGGTTGATGTCCAACTTTCGGGGGTCAGTTCACGGCTCGGGGTCTCCCGTGGCATGTGAAACATTAGGACTGTTGAAACTGCCGCACGCTTATGGTTCCATTCCTTGACGATAAGGAGATGGCCAATGCGCCTGGCGGTTCTGGCATGCCTTGTGGCGATCGGTGCGCTGTTCGGTTTGGCTTCGGCGGCCCCGGCCGGCACCAGGGTGGTGGTCAAGACGCGGACCTACGACATCACCGGGAACACGGGGCTGGCGCTGATGCAGGCTATGGACCGCAAGGGGCCGAAGCACGGCTTCATGACGCATGCCATCGCGCTGACCGGCTACGCAGTGGACTGGGACCTTGACACCAGCCAGGACAATGGCGTTTGCCGCTTGCGGCGTGCCAACGGCACGCTCAATCTCTTCTATACGTTTCCGCGTGTCGCCTCGGCCACCACGCCGACGCTCCGGAAGCGCTGGACGCGGTTCTTCGCCGGCGTCCGCGCCCATGAGGAAACCCATGGCCGCATCGCCAGGGAGATGATGCGGGCCACGGAAAGATCGATCTCCGGCCTCAGGATTGCCGACGACCGGTTCTGCTACAAGACACGTCGCGAGGCACAGCGACGTATCAAGGCCACCAATGCCGCATATGAGGCCAAGCAGCTCGCTTTCGATGCGCGCGAGCATCGCGACGGCGGCCATGTCCAGCATCTCGTCATCGCTTTGGTCAGGCCCTGATCCATCAGCCTGGCGTCTTGCCGGTCTGAACAATGGCCGCGGTCGCGGTTTCATGTTCATCGAGCGGCTTTTGCTGGTTCGGCCTGAGCGAGAACTCCACCATGACCGGAAGGTGATCCGAGCCGGTGTCTTCCAGCCGTGTCGCGGAATGGATGGTCACACCGCCCTTGCTGAAAACCTGGTCGATCGGCAGGCCGGCGAAGCGCCGCAGGAAGTCCGGCAGCTTGATGTGGATCCAGGTCGGGCCGGCGGAAGGCATCACGGTCAGCCCGCCAAGCGCCGCGACCCGCCGCACGGCGGCACTCCACGGGGCGGCATTGCAGTCGCCTGCCATGATGGCCGTCCCGCCGAGCGCGGAAAGCGGCTCCGTCAACTCGCCGATCTGCCAGTACTGCTCGCGTGGCCACGGCCAGCTGAGATGGATCGCCGCGACATCGACGTCGATGCCGCCGAAGTCGACGGTCGCTGTCGCCATGGCGCCGCGCCTTTCGCAACGCGCCTCGGTGCCGGCGGCAAAGGGCCGCCGCGAGAGCAGCGCGACGCCGAATATGCCGTTGGGATAAGGACAGAGGATCCGGTATGGATAGGCGCTGCTGATATAGCCAAGCTCGGTCGCCCACATCGCCGATACCTCGTCCAGGGTGATCACGTCGGGATTGGTCCGGCCGATCAGCGACAGCACCTTCTTCGGCGTCGGATTGTCGTAGCGCAGGTTCATCTGCAGCAGCTTGTAGATCGCGCGGTCTTCGTTCTTGGCTTCATAGGCGGCCTGAACCGGCCACAGGCGGGAGAAGGACAGCGAGCCGGAAGTGGTGGCGAAGGCCGCCAAGGCAAAAAGCAGTGCCACGGCCGCCTGCAGGCGAAATGTCGTGGCCAGCAGCGGCAGTGCGCAAAGCGCCATCAGCACGGCAATGTGGACGCGGAAATGCGAGAAGGAATCGAAGGCGGGATGCAGCGTTCCGAAAAACCCGGCCACCAGAGCGATCGAACAGGCCAGCATTGCCAGGAATGCAACCGAAATCAGCAATGTCCCGAAGCTCGCTCTCTCCATGCCGCCTGCTTATCGGCAGAAATGCGGCCCAATCAAGATGAGAAATGCCTACGCGATGCGTGGTATCGGCCTACTGGAACGCCGTTTCCGAAAAACTTCTGAGCTTGCGCGAATGCAACCGCTCCATCGGCATTTCCGCGAGCTTCTCCATCGCCCTGATGCCGATGGTCAGGTGCTGCGCCACCTGGCGCTTGTAGAATTCGGTCGCCATGCCGGGCAGCTTCAACTCGCCATGCAGCGGTTTGTCCGAAACGCACAGCAGCGTGCCGTAGGGAACGCGGAAGCGGAAGCCATTGGCGGCGATGGTCGCCGATTCCATGTCGAGTGCGATGGCGCGAGATTGCGACAGACGCTGGACCGGGCCACGCTGGTCGCGCAGTTCCCAGTTGCGATTGTCGATGGTGGCGACGGTGCCCGTGCGCATGATGCGCTTCAGGTCGTAGCCGGTAAGGCCGGTGACTTCGGCGACGGCTTCCTGCAACGCCACCTGGATCTCGGCCAGCGGCGGGATCGGCACCCAGACCGGAAGATCGTCGTCCAGCACATGGTCCTCGCGCACATAGGCATGCGCCAGCACATAGTCGCCCAGCGCTTGGGTGTTGCGCAGGCCGGCACAGTGGCCGAGCATCACCCAGGCATGCGGCCTCAGCACCGCAATATGGTCGGTGATGGTCTTGGCGTTGGAAGGCCCGACGCCGATATTCACCATGGTGATGCCGCCATGTCCCGACTTCTTCAGGTGATAGGCCGGCATCTGTGGCAGGCGCGGCGGTGCAACGCCTTCGCTGGGCGCGCTTTGCCCGCTCTTGGTGATGACATTGCCCGGCTCGACGAACTCCGTGTATCCGCCGCCGCCATTGGCCATCAGGTCGCGGGCGCGGGCGACGAACTCGTCGATGTAGAACTGATAATTGGTGAACAGTACGAAGTTCTGGAACTGCTGCGGTGTGGTCGCCGTATAGTGCGACAGCCGGTGCAGCGAATAGTCGATGCGCTGCGCAGTGAAGGGCGCCAACGGCCTCGGCTCGCCAAAGGCCACTTCGAAGGTGCCGTTGGCGATCTGGTCGTCGGTGCCGTCGAGATCCGGCACGTCGAACAGGTCGCGGATCGGCCGCTTGATGCGCTCCGCCGTCGCGCCGTCGACATGGGTGCCTTCAAGGAAGGCGAAATGCAGCGGGATCGGCGTGGTCGATTCCGACACCGTGACCGCAACCCCATGATTGCGCATGATCAGGCGCAACTGCTCGACGAGGTAGCTTTCGAACAGGCCCGGTTGGGTGATGGTAGTGGAAAAATGCCCAGGCGTCGGCATATGGCCATAGGCCTGGCGCGAGTCGATCTGGGTGAATGAGTTGGTGGTGACGCCGATCTCCGGATAGAAGGCCCGGTAGCGCTTGCCATTGTCGCCGCCTGCTGCCGCCAGCTCTGCGAAGGAGTCGCGCAGGAACTTGGTGTTGCGGTCGTAAAGCGCCTGCAGTGCCTTGACGGCTTTTTCGGCGCTATCAAAGCTTTGCCGGCCAAAAGGCTCCGGCATAACGACAGATTCGATGGCTTGTGGGTAGATTCGCTTTTCCATGGCTCAATATAGAGACTTGGATCGGCACTTGGGAGGGGTGTCGCGACCGAAGGCGGCCAAAGCGCCGTTTTTCTTCAACCGCGCTGCAGGCTGACCAGGAGCACAAAGCCGACGCCGGACTTCTTCAGGGCAGGTGCGTCGATCGTCGAGCCGGCATCGGAGCGCATCATCGGCACGGCCAGAACCGGAGCGGCCAGAACCGCCAGGATAAGCGCCGCCCGCGGCAGAAGCCGAAGGGTCTTGAGAGCGTTGGCGGCGATGCGGTTCATGGTGTTTCAGCTTTTCTTTTCGAGGTCTTGGTTTCTTTGTTCAGTTGCGAAGATGGGTGGGGCAGGCGAGGCGGCAGGTTCCGGAACTGGCTTCGTCCCAGGCGCGGGCCGGACGGCCCGCTTCGGCGACGAGGATGGCGAAGAACATCCCAAACAGGCTCACCAGCAGGCAGACGATGGTGAAGCGGCGAGAAAGCATTGGGTCGGTCTCCTTCAACACGCCGGAGAATGCCCTGATGCAACTGAACCGGCTCTGATGCCGGCGTTCATCTGCGGTTCAAGATGATTGACGGGGTTTCGACGGCGCCGGCGTCGGTTTGGATAGCCGCCGGCGGGTATCGAGCATCACCGGCGCAGGATGTGTCGACAAAACGAAAACGGGGCCCGTCGAGGCCCCGTCATCATGTCGTAAGGGTGCGGTCGATCAGAGCTTGTGCCAGGTCTGGCTCTTGCAGATCAGTCCGCCCAGCACGCAGCCGCTCATCTTGAGAGAGCTGCCCGACAATGTCGCCTTGCCCGAATAGGTCTTGTCGTTTGCCGGATCGGTGATGTTGCCGGCATATTTGTTGTCGCCCGTCGCCTTGAGCGAGCCGATGGTCTTGCCGGCATATTTCCCGGACTTGAGGGTGATGGAAAACGAGCCGCCGCCGGCGATGGCCGCGGTTTCGCCGGCCTGCGTCTTCCAATTGCCTTCGATCGGATCGGCCCATGCCGCACCCGGCACGATCAATGTGGCCGCAAGGGCCAGGCTCAGTTTTCGAAACATGTCTTCCTCCCTGTGGATGTCCGGCCGGATGCTCCGCCTCGCCGGTCTGCCGCTTACGCAAACGTAAGCTAATCCAGCTCCCGGCAAAACAAAAGCGGTGCCGTAGCGGAAGACTTTCGGATTTTGAAGCCACCTGAAAGCGCCTCCTCGACGACGAAATGAAACGATCGGCGCATCGCCTTTGTCTGCCGTGGTTAGCGAAGTCTTGCCCCCGCGTGAGAAAACTTTCGTCAAATTTGACGCAAGCAGGCTGAATTGCTGGGTTTGTATCCTTAACGAATTTCGGCGTTTACCTCTTGTTTTAGCTTTGTTTTCCTCAAATTAAGCACGCCATTTAACGACGGATTCAAGCCTGCACGGCATTCTCGAAAGCATCGGAAGAGCAGCCGGCAAGACGAAAGAAGGCAGCTCTCGGGAGCCTGACAGGGCCGGAAAACAGGGGATTGAAATGGCACGTTTTGAAATGCTTGAAGCAGGTTTCGGCGCCATGGGAGCAACTGCCCAGGCCGACATCCTTTTCGAATTGGGCATGATGTATGCGACCGGCCGCGATTGCGAGACCGATGTCGTTGCCGCCCACAAATGGTTCAACATCGCCGCAATCAAGGGCTCGGCCCGCGCCGCCGAGCTGCGCTCGGAACTGTCGGCCGCCATGTCGAAGGTCGAGATCGCCACGGCGCTTCGCGAAGCCCGCGAATGGATGACCATGCACTGAAATCTGCCAATCGCAGAGAGGTCCATCGAAGACAGGGAAGCTCCGGGATCAAGGCCGCACAGACGGCCAGACCCGGCGAAATCGAAGGCCGCGCAAGACGGTCACGAAGGCAAGAGAAAGAACGCGGCAGGCAGCAAGGCTCAGCTGTGCGCGACACGGGGAAGGCGAGCGGGATTCTTAGGCGCGAGAGCGCCCGGAGATTGCTCGACGGACAAAAAAGCCACGACCAGCCGGAACAAGGCTGGCGTGGCTTTTTGCGTTGATGACGTCTTGCAGGCCCAATCGAGCGGCGCCAATGCGCCTAGACAGGCCGAATGAAGGATGAAATTGTCCGGCCTCTCTGGAAGAAGCGGGGCCGGGGCGGCCGCGCGTGAGTGGAGGAGTTCTACAACAATGAAAAAATTGAGTATTCTAAACGCGGCCATATTCGGCCTGATGATGAGCACGCCGGTCGCATTCGCCGACGACATCACCTTTGCGGTGATCGGCCCGATGACCGGACAGCTCGCCACCATCGGCGATCAGTTCAAGCAGGGCGCACAGGCCGCTGCCGACGCGATCAACGCCGCTGGCGGCATCAACGGGTCGATGATCAAGCTTGATATCGAAGACGACCAGTGCGATCCCAAGCAGGCCGTGTCGGTTGCCAACCGCGTCGTCGCCGATGGCGTCAAGTTCATCGACGGCCATGCCTGCTCGGGTTCGAGCATTCCGGCCTCGGCCGTCTATGCCGAAGCCGGCGCCTTGATGATGAGCCCGGCCTCGTCAAACCCGGTGCTGACCGATGCGGCAGCCAAGGCCGGCTGGCCGACGATCATGCGCCTATACACGCGTGACGATGCGCAGGGCGCCTTCATCGGCCCATGGATCGCCAAGAAGTTTGCCGGCAAGAATGTCGTCGTCCTGCACGACAAGAGCGCCTACGGACAGGGCGTGGCTGACGCCGTCAGGGCAACGATGAATGCCGGCGGCCTCAAGGAGGTCTACTATGACGGCATCAACGCTGGCGAGAAGGACTATTCGGCTCTCGTCACCAAGCTCAAGGACTTGAAAGCCGACGTCGTCTATTTCGGCGGCTACCATCCTGAAGCTGGCCTGATCCTGCGTCAATCGGCGGAACAGAACCTGAAGTTCCAGCTGATCATGCCGGACTCCATCGCCTCGCCGGAATTCTGGCAGGTCGCTGGCCCGGCCGGCGAGGGCACCATGTTCGTCTTCCCGTCGGATCCGCAGGCAAAGCCGGAAGCCAAGGCTGCCGTCGAGAAGATCAAGGCCGGCGGTTTCGTGCCGGAGGGCTTCACGCTGTTCTCATACGCCACCATCCAGGCATTCGCCGAAGGCATCAAGCGTGCCGGCAGCGACGACCCGGCCAAGGTTGCCGAAGCGTTGAAGAACGGCACGCCGATCAGCACCGTTGTCGGTGATGTCACCTTCGACGAGAAGGGCGATCTCAAGAATGCCAGCTACGACATCAACCAGTGGCATGACGGCAAATACGCGCCGATCGCGCAGTAATCGCCGACTTGGCGACCAAGTAGCGTAGAGAAATGGCCGGGTCCGTCCCGGCCATTTCTTTTTACCTTCGAACCGTCAGCTGGCTACAGCGGTCGAGGCGGCTTGTTCCCCGACGAACCGCACCAGCACCGTCCCGTCGGTCACCTGCGCGCCCTCGGTGGCGATCTCAGCGATCACGCCGTCATGCGGCGCGGCGATGGTGTGCTCCATCTTCATCGCCTCCAGGATCAGCAGCGGCTGGCCCTTGATCACCGTATCGCCTTTTCCCACGCGCACCAGCTTGACCAATCCCGGCATCGGCGCACGCAGGCTGCCGGCGCTTGCCGCCGCCTCATCGGCCCGTGCCAACGGGTCCGACACGGCGAAGGTGTAGCCAACGGCGCCTTCGAACACGGTGATGTGGCCGGGCCAGCGGGCAAGGCGCGGCGCGGCGCGAAAATCATGCGAATTGGTGTCGTCATAGGGCTTCTCCAGCGCGACCTGGAAGCGCCCATCCGGCCGCACCGAAACCTTCGCCGCGATATCGTCTTCACCGAACTTCAGCCATGTGCGTCGCGCCACGCTGTGGAAATGGGCATAACCGGCAAGCGACGACCACGGATCGTCTGACAACGGCGATGCTCCGGCCCCCGAGGCTGCGACTGCGGCCGCGGCTATGGTTTCTCCGCTCGGCGGCGGGACGATCGTCAAAGCCGCCTGGTGTCTGCCAATCAGGCTGGTGTCGACGTCGCCTGCGGCGAAATCCGGATCGGCGGCGAGAGCGGCAAGAAAGGCGGTGTTGACGGTCGAGCCGGCGATCTCGGTCCGGGATAGCGCCGCGCCAAGCGCTTCCAGAGCCGCCTGGCGGTCCGTGGCGTGGACGACCAGCTTGGCGATCATCGGATCGTAGTACGGCGAGATGGCGTCACCCGCCCGCACGCCGGTCTCGATGCGCATCGTGGCGCCTTGCGGGGCCGCGTCTGGAAATCTCAGATGATGCAGCGTGCCCGTTGCCGGCAGAAAACCTTTTGCCGCGTCCTCGGCATAGATGCGCGCCTCGAAGGCATGGCCGGTAAGCGCGATCTCGCTTTGCGTCTTCGGCAGCTTTTCGCCGCTGGCGACCCGCAACTGCCACTCGACCAGATCGGTGCCGGTCACCATTTCGGTGACGGGGTGCTCGACCTGCAGACGGGTGTTCATCTCCATGAACCAGAAGCGGTCGGCTTTCAGGCCTTGCGAGGCATCGACGATGAACTCGATGGTGCCGGCGCCTGAATAATTGATCGCCTTGGCGGCCTTCACCGCCGCATCCGTCATCGCCTTGCGCAAAGCCTCGGTCATGCCGGGCGCGGGCGATTCCTCGATCACCTTCTGGTGGCGGCGCTGCGCCGAGCAGTCGCGCTCGTAGAGGTGCACGGCGTTGCCGAAATTGTCGCCGAACACCTGCACTTCGATATGGCGCGGCTTGTCGACATATTTTTCGACCAGCACACGGTCGTCGCCGAACGCAGCTTTCGCCTCGCGCCGCGCGCTGGACAACGCTTCGGAAAACTCATCGGGATGCTCGACCCGGCGCATACCCTTGCCGCCGCCGCCAGCGCGTGCCTTGATCAGCACGGGATAGCCGATCTCGCGTGCCTTGGAGGCAAGTAGCACGATCTCCTGCGCCTCGCCATGGTAGCCCGGAACGACCGGAACGCCGGCTTTTTCCATCAGACGCTTGGCCGCGTCCTTCAGCCCCATGGCACGGATCGAGGCCGCCGACGGGCCGATGAAAATGAGCCCCGCCGCCGTCACCTGGTCGACGAAATCGGGATTTTCCGACAGGAAGCCGTAGCCGGGATGAATGGCTTGTGCGCCGGTAGTCAAGGCCGCGGCGATGATCTTATCACCGCGCAGATAGCTTTCGCCGACGCGCGAGGGGCCGATATGCACCGCCTCGTCGGCCATCTCGACATGCAGGGATCTCGCGTCGGCATCCGAATAGACGGCGACAGTGCGCACACCCAGTTTCCGAGCCGTGCGGATGACACGACAGGCGATCTCGCCGCGATTGGCAATCAGGATCTTGGCAAACATGGAGCCTCCGCATGTAAGGCTCGCAGTCCATGGGAAGCAGGGCGCTTCAACACCCCCCTCTGTCCTGCCGGACATCTCCCCCGCAAGGAGGGAGATTGGCAGCTTTGCCCTCGCTGCGAACTTTCAATGTTGGAATTTGGCGAAAGCGATAGCGACAGTCGATCTCCCCCAATGCGGGGGAGACGTCCGGCAGGACAGAGGGGGGTACTGTCCAGCGAGCCATTCCAGCCCTCGGCGTAGACCTCTCCCTTACCAAGGGAGTGCTCTACCTTGCGGTCGGTAGTATCTATTTCGATGACGAAATTGCGCAGCCGCCACTCGCGGTCTTGAGCTTCCACCGTGTCAAGCCGGCCTGGCAATTGCGCAGCGCCGTCTCTTCCGCCGCCTTCTGGGACGGCGCGTCGAGCTTCGTCCCGCAGACAATGTAGAGGTCGACGACACGCGAATAAAAGGTTGTGGCGTAAGCCGAATGGCCGCTCGCCGCGACGTAGCCCTTGTAGGCAACGTTGCATTCGCCCGAACCCAAGGTCGGCGGAAAACGCACGTCTCCCTTGCGTCCCGCGAGCGATTCCGCCGAGCCGATGCCGGTCGCGGTTAATATTAGAAATACTGAAAGTATCGAAGCAGCCGTTCCCTGGCAATATTTCAGTTTCATTTCCAGCCCGTCCCCATTGCCCCATGCTGGATAAGCAGTATCGAATATTTTGCCTCGCCGCCAGTTCACTGTTTGAGATTCGAAGCCGCCTATGCTGATGAATCGGTTGGTCCATACAGTTCAGCCTTTTCGCACGGCAGCAACGGCCTGCCGGTATAGTTCCGCCGTTTGTCCGTCGAAGTTGACCGTCCATTCTCACATCCGAAACACGCCGAAGCGCGTGTCCTCGATTTCGGCGTTGAGCGCGGCGGACAGGCTGAGCGCCAGCACGTCGCGGGTCTTCGCAGGGTCGATGATGCCGTCGTCCCAGAGGCGTGCGGACGAATAGAGCGGATGGCCCTCATGCTCGTATTTCATCAGGATCGGCTTCTTGAATTTCGCCTCTTCCTCGGCGCTCCATTCCCCGCCCTTGCGCTCGATGCCTTCGCGCTTGACCATGGCAAGCACCGTTGCTGCTTGCTCGCCGCCCATCACCGAGATGCGGGCGTTCGGCCACATCCACAGGAAGCGCGGCGAATAGGCGCGGCCGCACATGCCGTAATTGCCGGCGCCGAACGAACCGCCGATGATGATCGTCACCTTTGGCACGCGGGCGGTGGCAACGGCCATCACCAGCTTGGCGCCGTCCTTGGCGATGCCGCCTGCTTCATATTTTCGACCGACCATGAAGCCGGTGATGTTTTGCAGGAAGACCAATGGGATCTTGCGCTGGCAGCACAGTTCGATGAAGTGCGCCCCCTTCAGCGCGCTTTCGGAAAACAGCACGCCGTTGTTGGCGATGATGCCGACCGGCATGCCATGGAGATGGGCAAAGCCGGTGATCAGCGTGGTGCCGTAATTCTGCTTGAACTCGTCGAATTCGGAACCGTCGACGATGCGCGCAATCACCTCGCGTGCGTCATAGGGCTGGCGCAGGTCGGTCGGCACGATGCCGTAGAGTTCATCCGCCGGATGAAGCGGCGGAATCGATCTCTGTAAGTTTAGGCTTACAGTCTTGTTCCGATTCAGGTTTTTGACGATGCGGCGGCAGATGGCGAGCGCATGGTCGTCGTCCAGCGCATAGTGGTCGGCAACACCGGAGAGCCTGGTGTGCACATCGGCGCCGCCGAGATCCTCGGCGCTGACATCCTCGCCGGTCGCTGCTTTCACCAGCGGCGGACCGCCGAGGAAGATGGTCGCCTGGTTGCCCACCATGATCGTCTCGTCGGACATCGCCGGCACATAGGCGCCGCCCGCCGTGCAGGAACCCATGACGCAGGCGATCTGCGGAATGCCGGCTGCCGACATGTTGGCCTGGTTGTAGAAGATGCGGCCGAAATGCTCCCGGTCGGGAAACACCTCGTCCTGATTGGGCAGGTTGGCACCGCCGCTATCGACGAGGTAGATGCAAGGCAAATTGTTCTGCAGCGCGATCTCCTGCGCCCGCAGATGCTTCTTCACCGTCAGCGGGTAATAGGTGCCGCCCTTCACCGTGGCGTCGTTGACGACGACCATCACCTCGGTGCCCTCGACGCGGCCGACGCCGGCGATCATGCCGGCCGACGAAATCTCCTCGCCATACATCGACCAAGCGGCGAACTGGCCGATCTCGAGGAAGGGTGAACCGACATCCAGCAATTGCGCGAGGCGCTCGCGCGGCAGGAGCTTGCCGCGCGAAACATGCCGCTCGCGCGCTTCCTCCGAGCCGCCGCGCTCGACGGTGGCCGCCTTCTCCGCAATGTCGGTGACCAGCGCCCGCATGCGCTCGGCATTGGCACGGAAGGTTTCGGAGGAGGGGGATATCTGGGTTTGCAGCGTAGCCATGCTATACCCCCTCCGCCATGATCTCGCGGCCGATCAGCCAGCGGCGGATTTCGCTGGTGCCGGCGCCGATCTCATAGAGCTTGGCATCGCGCAGCAGGCGGCCGGTCGGATAGTCGTTGATGTAGCCGTTGCCGCCAAGCAGCTGGATGGCGTCGAGCGCCATCAGCGTCGCCTTCTCGGCGGCAAACAGCACGCAGCCGGCGGCATCCTTGCGCGTCGTCTGGCCGCGGTCGCAGGCGGCGGCAACGGCATAGACATAGGCGCGCGCGGCGTTCATCACCGTGTACATGTCGGCCAGCTTGCCTTGCACCAGCTGGAACTCGCCGATCGCCTGGCCGAACTGCTTGCGCTCGTGCACATAGGGGATTGCCACGTCAAGGCACGCCGCCATCAGGCCGATCGGGCCGCCGGCAAGCACCGTGCGCTCATAGTCGAGGCCAGACATCAGCACCTCGACGCCGCGCCCTTCCTCATGCAGCACATTGTCGAAGGGCACCTCGACATCCCTGAACACCAGTTCGCCGGTGTTGGAGCCGCGCATGCCGAGCTTGTCGAGCTTTTGCGCAACGGAGAACCCGGCAAAAGCCTTCTCGACGATGAAGGCGGTGATGCCGCGCGAGTTTTGCTCCGGGGCGGTCTTGGCATAGACGACCAGCGTTTCGGCGTCCGGCCCGTTGGTGATCCACATCTTGGTGCCGTTGAGCACGTAGCGGTCGTTGCGCTTTTCAGCGCGCAGCTTGAGCGAGACGACGTCCGAGCCGGCGCCGGATTCCGACATCGCCAGCGCGCCGACTCGCTCGCCCGAGCACAGTGGCGGCAGGAATTTTTCCTTCTGCGCCGGCGTTCCCCAGCGGTTGATCTGGTTGACGCAGAGATTGGAATGGGCACCGTAGGAGAGGCCGACCGAGGCCGAAGCGCGCGAGATTTCCTCGACGGCGATCACATGCGCGAGATAGCCCATGCCGCTGCCGCCGAAATCGGGATCGGCCGTGACCCCAAGCAGGCCGAGCGCACCGAGTTCACCCCACAGATGCGCCGGAAATTCGTTCGAGCGATCGATGTCGGCGGCGACCGGAGCGATCCGGTCCTGGGCGAAGCGCCGCACCAAGTCGCGCAGCGCCTCGATCTCCTCGTCATGCCCGAAGCTGAGTGTGTTCGTGTACATGCTTTTCCTCCCTGCCGTCGATCTTCGCGCCGACGAGCCGCATTGTCATTGAAAGATATGTCGCCGTGACTTCAGCGATTGATAGCCGCTGGCCCGGCCGAAACCAGACGATCACGCCGGTCATCATCTGGATCAGCGCCATGGCCGTCAGCCCGGTGTCGTCGATGTTGAAGGCGCCCGTCTCGTCGCCGTCGCGCAGGATGGCGCGCAGCTCCTTTTCGTAGGCAGTGCGCATGCGCAGGATTTGCGTCAGCCGTTCGGGCGACAGGCTGCGCAATTCCATGTTCGACACATGCGTGGCGTGCCGTCGCTCGATGTGAAAGGCGATGTGATTGCGCACATAGACGGAGAGCAGTTGCGCCGAATCTGCGTTCGCCGGGCGGGCTGCTTCCCATGCTGTGGCCAGATCTTCCATGTGCTCGCGCATCAGCGTGAACAGAAGCTCTTCCTTGGTTGGAAAGTAGCGGTAGAGCGCGGCCGCCTGGACTCCGACCTCGGCGGCAAGCTGGCGCATCGACATCGCCTCGTAACCAAGGCGCGCGATGAGGTTGACCGCAGCCCCACGGATGGTCGCTTCGGTCTTTTCGCCATCGGACCCCGTGGTGCGTGCCATGTCAGCTCCTCCGCGGAACAATAATAAAACGAACGTTCAATTAATTCAAGATGAGGAGATCGAAACCGCAATCAGGCAATGATCCTGAACCCGACAAGGGCGTGTTGTACTGCCAAGTCGTCGACGTCCACCCTGGAAACCGACGCCCCGGCCGGCCCCTTCCAGAGGCGCTCGATCATTGTCGAGACCGCCTCATCGAGCCCTGCGATCCGGGCCGTTACAGACCCGTCCGCCTCATTGCGAATCCAGCCCGCAAGGCCAAGGCTCGTGGCCTGATGCCGAGCCCAGGCCCTGAAGCCGACGCCTTGCACATTGCCGTAGACCCGCGTCAGCACTTCCCTGCGACGATCAGCCATGAATCTCTCCAAGCCTGTCTTGTTTGAATCTGGCGCATGGCGTGAGGAATGCAACCTGGGAACTGCGCGCGGGCGCAATGGCTGGGCTCTCTGGCTCGAAATTTAATTGACTCCGTCCACTAATTTTGGAAAATACGGCTGCCTCAGGAGTGGCTGCGGATGTTGGACGAACGCAATGCATTGGTGGCCGATGTCAGGCGCTTCAATCGCTTCTACACGCGCACCGTCGGCCTTCTCGACGAGACGCTGACACAAAGCGCATTCACTTTGACCGAGGCGCGCGTGCTGTTCGAACTGGGTCACCGCAGCAACCTGGCTTCCGCCGAAATCGCCGGCGAGCGAGGTTTCCTGGCTGATGCTTTTCGGCTGGAGAATGGCCCGGCGGCCTCCGAAATATCAAGACAGTTGCGTGTCGATGCCGCCTATCTGACGCGGATCCTGCGCAAGTTCGCGGGCCAGGGGCTGACCGAGGCCAGAACGGACCCGGCTGACCGGCGCCGAAGGGTCCTCTCGCTGACCTCACGAGGCGAGGCAGCGCTTGCCAGACTGCAAGCGGCGGCCGATCGGGACACGGCGCGGCTGATCGAAAGCGTCCCCGACGACAGGTTGCATGAACTGCGCAGCGCCTTGCGCAAGGCGGGGGAATTGCTGGGCGACCCCACCCGTGAAAGCAGCGAGGTGACGTTGCGGCCGCATCGCGTCGGCGATGTCGGCTGGGTCGTGCAGCGCCAGGCCCAACTCTATGCCGAGGAATATGGCTGGACGATCGAGTTCGAGGCCATGCTCGCCGAGATCGGCGCCGATTTCATTCGCAATTTCGTGCCCGGCCGCGATTTCTGCTGGATCGCCGAGCGCGGTGGTCAGCCGGTCGGCGCGGTGTTCCTTGTTCATCAGGACGACAAGGTGGCCAAGCTGAGAATGCTGCATGTCGAGGCGTCGGCGCGCGGCCTCGGCATCGGCAAACGACTGGTCGCGGAATGCGTGAACCGGGCTCGAGCTTGCGGCTACACCAAGCTGGTGCTGTGGACCAACGACATCCTCGTTGCGGCGCGTGCAATCTACGAACGTGCCGGCTTCACGCTGGTCTCGCAGGAGCACCACCACAGCTTCGGCAAGGATCTGACCGGCCAGACCTGGGAAATGGATTTGTAGGCAGCTTTTGCTGCTGGGCTGCTTGCAGACGCGATTCTAGTTCCCCCGCGCCGTTGCCAGCGCGCCAGGCAACTCCTCGGCAAGAATATCGAGCTCGTGATCGAGGCCGACGCTGACGCGGATGCAGCGGTCGAGCCGTGGCACCATAGGCTTGCGGATGAAGACGTCGCGTGACAGCAGACCTTGCAGAACTTTCAGCGCGAAAGCGCCATCGCCGCAGCAATCGATGGTGACGAAATTGGTCGCCGATGCCAGTGGCTTCAACCCGTTCGCTTCGGCAATGCCGGCGATGCGTCGGCGGCCGGCCGCGACCCGCGTGACCACGCTTTGCAGATAGTCCTGATCGGCGAGCGCCTCGACGCCGGCGATCTGCGCCATGCGGCTGACGCCATAATGGTTGCGGATCTTCTCGAAGTCGCGGATCACCTGGGCCTCGGCGATCGCATAGCCGCAACGTATGCCCGCCAGCCCGTAAGCCTTCGAGAAGGTGCGCATGCGGATGACGTTTGGCCTGGAGATATTGATCGGCGGCATCGCCGAGGCCGGCCCGAGTTCGCCATAGGCCTCGTCGAGCACCAGCATGGTGGTTTCCGGCAGCGCCTCGATGAAGCGGATGATCTCGCTCGCCTCCCACCAGCTGCCCATTGGATTGTCGGGGTTGGAGAGATAGACCAGCGGGGCCTTGTCCTTGCGCACCGCCGCCAGCAGGCCATCCAGGCTTTCTTTGTCGTTCTCGTAAGGGACTGTCACCAGCCGCCCGCCGACACCGGCAATGTGGAAGTTGAAGGTCGGATAAGCGCCGAGCGAGGTAACCACCGCGTCACCAGGCGCGACATACATGCGTGCCACCAGGCTGAGCAGGCCATCTATGCCTTCGCCGACAACGACGTTCTCGGCCTTCACGCCGTGATGCGCGGCGACCGCCACCTTCAGATCGTGATTGTCGGGATCGCAATACATCCACATGTCGCCGGCGATCTCGGCCATCCGGGCGGTGACGCGCGGCGAGGGACCAAAGCTGCTCTCATTGGCGCCGATGCGGGCGCGAAAAGCGCGGCCACGCTCGCGCTCCTGCGCTTCGGGGCCGACAAACGGCACCGTCGAGGGAAGCGCTGCGATGAGCGGCATGAGGGGAGGGCGCTGGGGCATGGTGGAAGCTCGTTTGAAAAGGGCCTTCTTGCTAGCGCGCCGGATGGGTCGGTGCAAGTTGCCGCTGGGCAGATCCGTAACGCTGGATTCATCCGGCTCTTTTTGCTAGCGAGATATCATGAACAACCGTCTCCCGCCTGCTTGGTCAAAGCACATCAAGCCCGGGCCCACGCCGAAAGCGAAGGGGCCGATACTCAAGCCGACAGTGAGCCAAGGAAACGCTCAATCGCGAGCGCAGGCCGACGAAGCGCTGCTGAACCAGGCCTATGCCCTTCAGCAGGCCCAGCGGCTCGACGAGGCTCAGGACCTGTGCCTTCGGGTGCTGGCGCGCACGCCAAACCATCCGCTCGCTCTGTACATCCTGGGGACCCTGTACCAGCGTTACGATGACGAGATGGCCTTGCGATATTTCGCGCGGGCGGTCGGCGAGGAACCTAAAAACCCTTACTACCACCTCAGCCTCGGCGAGGCCTATGTGAAGGTCAGCGAATATTCGCCAGCCATCAAGCATATGCTGTATGCTTTGGAACTGCAGCCCAGACTTATCGAAGTGCTTTGTGCACTGGGGCGCGCCTACACCAAGTTTGACAAACCCGACATGGCTTTGCCGCTTTACGAGAAAGCGCTCAAGATCAACCGCGATCATCCCAAAGTGCGGGCGGGGCTGGCCAGCGCGCTCAGCGGCCTGGGGCGCATGGATGAGGCCGCCGCCTTTCTGAAAGAAGCAATCGGACGTCGCATCGACGTGCCGGCTGCCTACCACGACCTCGTACAGACGAAAAAATTCACCGAAGAGCCGGAGGAACTCCAATCCATCCTGCGTGAACTCGGCAATCCCAAGCTTGATCCGGACGGTGCTTACAAGCTCCATCACGCTGCCGGCAAGGTACTGAACGACCTCAAGCGCTACAGTGAGGCATTCGACCATTTCAATAGGGGGAAACGGGCCTCCGGCTACACCTTCGACATCAATCTGTATCGCCGCTGGATCGACTCCCTGATTGAAACCTTCACGCCGGACTTTCTGGCGGCCAGGGCCGGCTATGGAAATCCTTCCGAAGTGCCTGTGTTCGTGGTCGGTATGCCGCGGTCGGGCACAACGCTCACGGAACAGATCTGCGCCAGCCATCCCGATGTTCAAGGGGCAGGCGAGCTTAACAAATTAAGGCGGGTCGCCAATGCAATCGGCCTTAAAACCTCATCGGCCGGCGATTTGAGCCGGCCGGTCATGTCGGTCACGCAAGATCTGTCCAGAAAGTTGGCGGAAGAGCATCTGTCCTACCTTAGGGAGTGGGCGCCTGCCGCGCTTCGCGTGGTGGACAAGATGCCGCACAATTTTGAAATGATCGGCCTTATCGGCCTTCTCTTTCCCAACGCGCGCATCATTCATTGTCGCCGTGATGCCATCGACAATTGCGTCTCTTGCTTTGTCCAGAGCTTCAACAAAGGACACAGCTACAATACTGATTTGCGGATACTAGGTCTGTACTACCGCGAGTATGACCGACTGATGCGCCATTGGAACGAGGTTTTTCCAGGCCTTATCTTCGAAAATCGCTACGAAACGCTGGTCGAGGATCAGGAGGCGCAGTCACGCCGCCTCATAGATTACCTTGGGCTGCCCTGGGATGACGCCTGCCTGCGTTTTTTCGACAGGGATGGTTCGGTCAATACGCCCAGCCGCTGGCAGGTTCGCCAACCGATCTACAAATCGTCGGTCAAGCGCTGGAAGAATTATGAAAATGAGATTCAGACGCTGATTGATGCGTTGGGCGATCTAGCGGACAAATAATCCAATCCGAGCTGTGCGGGTGCATGCAATGCGCCCGCGACTTTCGCTGTTAATACCGAATCAATCAATTAAGACAGCGGGTTGCAGCACCGCATCCAATAGTCGCACAATGTCCTGAAAAAAACCCGGCGGTTGCCCGCCGGGTTGCAGACTGCTGACAAACCCCTAGCATTTGCTAGGGGTTTTTGATTCACTGGGTTATGTTGAAGCGACCCGCCCCTGAACAGACCGCACTCGAGATGGTGACGCTGGATCAGTTGGTTCCGGCTGATCACCGTTGCGCAAGATCGACCGTGTGATTGATTTCTCCTTCATCCACGAACTGACCGCGCCACTGTATTGCCCCTACAATGGCCGCCCGCCACTCGATCCGACGTTGATGTTCGAGGCGCTGTTCATCGGCTATCTGTTTGGAGTTCGCTCGGAACGGCAGCTGGTGCGCGAGATCGAGGTCATGTCGCCTATCGCTGGTTCCTGCGGCTGAAGCTGACGGACAAGGTGTTCGACGCCTCGACGTTGTCACAGAACCGGCGGCGGCGTTACGACGACACCAGCGTGTCGCAGGCGATCTTCGACCGCATCGTCGAGCAGGCGATCCGGGCGGGCCTTGTCGATGGCACGGTGCTTTACACCGCCTCCACCCATCTGAAGGCCAACGCCAACAAGACCCGCTTCGATCTGGCGTTCGTGGCCAAGTCGCGGGCCCATTACTGGGAGGCGCTGGACGCGGCGATCGATGAAGAGCGCGCCGTCCATAGCCAGAAACGGCTGAAGGAGAAGCAACGCCAGCCGGTGGAGAAAGAGACCAAGGTCTCGCGCATCGATCCCGACAGCGGCTACATGGTGCGCGAGGGCAAGCCGAAAGGCTTTTTCTATCTCGATCACCGCACGGTGGATGCGGCGCATGCCATCATCACCGACACACACGCGACAGCGATCGTCCATGATTCGACCGTCTACCTGTCGAGGCTCGATCGGCAGGTGGAGGGCTTCGGCTTTGATGTCGGCGCCGTCGGGTTGGACGCCGGCTATGCCACGGCCGGCATCGCCAAAGGACTGGAGGATCGAGCCATGTGCGGTGTCACCGGCTATCGCCGACCGAGACCGCCCAAGCCCGGCATGATGGCACCGTCGGCCTTCACCCATGAGCCGGCGGCTGATGGCCCACAGGGCCAGGTGCTGGCCTACGCCACCACCGACCGCAATGGCTACCGCCGCTACAAGAGCGACCCCGCCATCTGCCGCGGCTGCCCATCTCCTGACACAAACAGTCCAAGACACTTCAATCACATAACAAAAAACCCCGCCGAAAATCGACGGGGTTTGTCAGCAGTCTGAAACCCGGCGGTTGCCCGCCGGGTTTTCGATTCGACAAGTCGCAACTTATTAGAACGAGCGCTGGAAGCGAAGGAGGCCGCCGACGCTGTTCTTCTTGTCGGCCGGAGTCCAGGCGACGTTGTCCGTGCTGCCCTCATCGAACTTGCCGGCATGAAGATAGTCAACTTCGGCCGTGACGGTGAAGCCGGGAACGATGTCATAGGCGACGTTCGCTGCAACGCCGACGTTCTTCCAGTCATCAGCAGACGCCTGAAGGTTGAATGAGGTCTTCTCGTTGAACTTGTAGGTGCCACCGCCCCACACTGCCCAGTTGCCGCCCCACTGCTTGTAGAAGCCGCGACCGCCCGCGGGCTGATCATAGGTCGGGTCGTTGAGGTTGTCGTCGGTGCCATAGCCACCCATGATGAACAACGACAACTCGTTGGAAACGTTCACATCCAAGCGAACTTTGCCGGCGACTTCTTCGTAGTTGCTGTCATACGCAACAACACCAGTGATCGCGCCCCAGCCCTGGGTCCACTTCACGCCGCCGACAACATGCGGAACATAGCTGTCGATCGTGCCAACGCCATACTTGCCGTTGCCAAGATCGTCGACGGATCCAGCGCCCGAGCCTTCTTCGAGCGAGAGCACGGCCGAGAAACCATTGCCTGCGTCGAAATAGTACTGGACGACGTTGGTGTCGAAGTCGCCGTAGGGAACCAGCGTATCCTGGATGACATTGCCGGCGTAGCCGATGAACGTATCGAAGGCCGATTCGTCTTTACCGACGCGCAGACCGCCAAGTTGGATCCAGGCGAAGTTCAGCGATACGTCCTTGTTGTGCGCATCGTTCGGGCCGAAGTCGGGATCACCGTTGCTGTTGCCGAAATTGAAGCGGGTCTCGGTGTAGGTCTTCAAGGTGCCGAGCTCGGTCTCCTGGCCGGTCCAGGTTTTGAGCGTGAAGCGGGTGTTCTTGTACCAGGCTCCCTGGTTCTTGCCGTCCTGCACGTCGTTGCTGCGAGCACCATCGAACGAGCCGACGTCGCCAGCACCGATGTCATAACGGACATAGCCGCCGATGCGCAGGCAGGTTTCGGTGCCGGGGATGTAGAAGTAGCCAGCGCCGTAGACGTCGCAAATCTTGACGTATTCAGCGGGTTCCGGCTCGGCGACGACGACGGCGTCGGCGGCGCGCGCACCGGAAACTGCGATCAGGGCCGCAGCGGAGCCGAGGAGAAGGCTCTTGATGTTCATTTTCTGACCTCCAGTCAGAATCGAATGAAATTACGGGAGCCGCCGTCCGCTTCATCGGAGTAACGAGCTGTTATCGCTATCTCTTTTTGGAAAACCGTAGCATTTTTCGGTAGGCCTGCGGTCGTCACCAAAGCGTTTACTGGCGAAAGCGTGCCTGACCCGGATTTGAGATAACGTTCGAATGAAGCTGCCTTGGCCTGATTCGAGAAGGCCATATAGGTGACGATCCGCCATGGCAGGAACTTGGACGTATGGCTGGATTTTCCCGAATTGTGCTCGGCAAGCCGTCGTTTTAGGTCCGACGTCATGCCGACATAACGCCACCTTCCGCAACCTCGCTCTCCAGAAGATAAACGTACCACATGAGCCGGCCCCTCCTTTGCCAATGCGAGAAGGTATCCGGCTTGGCCGAAGGGCAGCTGCCAACCCTGTTTTTGCAAGAAATTCAGGCGCTTGAGCCCTCCTTCGCTACGGCTTCGGAGGGCATCCTGTTTCGCGCGGGGAGGTCGGGACTTGTCCTGCGAAGCGCGCAGCGCGAAGCAGGATGGCGGAGAGGATGGGATTCGAACCCACGAGAAGCTTTTGACCTCTACTCCCTTAGCAGGGGAGCGCCTTCGACCACTCGGCCACCTCTCCGTTGGGCCGCTGGATAAAGAAAAGCGCCGGCACAATCAACAAGCCCGCATCATTATATGCAAAATAAGAAGGCGCCGAACCGCGACCTTCCATAGATGTGGCGGTTCTGCGGTTGTTTCTGGCCAGCGACTCGGGAACTCGCCATGATTCCGTCGGTCCATCGCCGGATTCGGCGACGAGCAAGGGGTTGCGGTGGCCTGATGGTTAACGAGAGCTTTCTGAGTGAGGCCAAATCGTGTCATTTGTGCAACAACGCCGGGGGATAGCAGCCAGGCAGCCCTTTCACCGGTACGATCGTGGTTGAACGCCGCCGTCTCATGAGTAATGTCGATTTTGAAGGAGCGGCGCGGTGCGCATCTTTTTCGGTAGTGGGGATGGGGCAGGGAACGCTGTCCTTCAGCAAAGAATACCCAGACCCGTTTTTTAACTTTTGACTGGAGGTCAGAAAATGAACATCAAGAGCCTTCTCCTCGGCTCCGCTGCGGCCCTGATCGCAGTTTCCGGTGCGCGCGCCGCCGACGCCGTCGTCGTCGCCGAGCCGGAACCCGCTGAATACGTCAAGATTTGCGACGTCTACGGCGCTGGCTACTTCTACATCCCCGGCACCGAAACCTGCCTGCGCATCGGCGGCTATGTCCGTTATGACATCGGCGCTGGTGACATTGGTTCGTTTAATGGTGCTCGTGCTATCGACCGGATGGATGGTGACGTCCAGGATACCTGGAGAAAAAATGCACGCTTCGCGCTGAAGACCTGGACCGGCCAGGAGACCGAACTCGGCACCTTGAAGACCTACACCGAGACCCGTATCAATTTCGGCAACACGAATTTTAGCGACGAAGCCTTCAATAAGGGCATTTCGCTTAATTTCGCCTGGATCCAGCTCGGTGGCCTGCGCGTCGGTAAGGACGAATCGGCGTTCGATACGTTTACCGGTTATGCTGGCAACGTCATCCAGGATACGCTCGTTCCTTATGGTGGCTTCGACACGAACGTGATTCAGTACTACTTCGACGCTGGGAACGGCTTCTCGGCTGTGGTCTCGCTCGAAGAAGGCTATGGCGACTACACGATCGACAGCTACGTCCCTCATGTCGTTGGCGGCGTGAAGTGGACGCAGGGTTGGGGTGGCATCAGCGGCGTCATTGCTTATGACAGCAATTACGAAGAAGTTTCTGGAAAGGTTCGTTTGGATGTGAACGCCACGAATGAACTTTCGCTGTTTATCATGGGTGGCTACGGCACTGATGATAATATCAACGACTTCGGCGGTGGTCGCTCCATGTACAAGCTGTGGAGCGGTAGCTGGGCCGTATGGGGCGGTGGCACCTACAAGTTCAACGAGAAGACCTCGTTCAATGCTCAGCTGTCTTATGACGATGGCAAGAACTTCGGCGCCGCGGCTAACATTGCCTACGATATCGTCCCGGGTCTGACGATCACGGCGGAAGTCGACTACCTCCATGTTGGTGATGACACCGTCTCCAACTGGACTGGCGCCGACAAAGAAAACAACATCGGCGGTATCCTCCGCTTCCAGCGCTCGTTCTAAGGGCTGGTTCCTTACAGGTGAAATCCAGCCCGGGCGCACAACGCCCGGGCTGTTTTTGTTTTCGCGACTGGATCAAGGCAAACGGAAGGATGGGGGTAACGGTAGCTGAATGAATCCGTGGGGTGATTTCGTGGGATCTGCTGATGGGCGGATGAAATCACAACTGCGTGATTAAAATCTCTTGAAAGGACGCTTCCAAGCGGGTAGGGCTGACCTATCCCACTCGGGGGTGTGGCAAATGATGACGAACGAAGCGATTCAAGAGGGTGAGTCCTCTGATCATTTTTCGATGTTTTCTTCTCAAAGTCCGAAGATTCGATATACCTACAACAAGATTAGAGAAGTAAAGTCGCATCGGGTCGGAGATCTTTTTTCAGCATATCGGGACATATTATGGGATGATGGGCGGCATAAGTATAATGTCAGCTCGTTCATCGGCGAAATAGACGAGATCCTCCTTGGGGAGCGTTTCAGCGCCTTTGACCAAAGTACCCTGGACAACCTTATCGGCACCTTGCGCCAGCGCGGCAACAGCAACGCAACCATCAATCGAAAGATGGCTGCCCTCAGCAAACTGCTGCGCAAGGCTCACAAGATGGGGGATATCCACAGCCTGCCCGAGTTCCGCCGCCAGAAGGAGCGGGCGGGTCGGATTCGCTTCCTCGAAAGGGACGAAGAGGCGCGGCTGTTCGCCGCCATCAAGAGCCGCAGCGAGGATGCCTACAGGCTTTCCGTCTTCCTGGTCGACACCGGATGCCGTCTCGGCGAGGCGCTTGGGCTGATCTGGAACGATATCCAGGAGCATCGCGTCAGTTTCTGGATCACCAAATCCGGCCGCAGCCGCACCATCCCGATGACCGAGCGGGTCAAGGAGGTCATCAAGCTGCCTCCCACTGAGGGTCGCCGGCCCAAAGGACCGTTCACCAAGCTCAGCCAGGCACAGTTTCGTGCCATCTGGAACGACGCGAAGGCCGAAGTCGGTCTCGGCGCCGACGATCAGGTGGTGCCGCACATACTGCGCCATACCTGCGCCTCGCGTCTTGTCCAGGGCGGCATCGACATCCGGCGCGTGCAGATGTGGCTCGGCCATCAGACGTTGTCGATGACCATGCGCTACGCGCATCTGGCCACCAACGATCTCGATGGCTGTGTCATCGTGCTGGAAACGCCTCGATCGACTCAGCCGGGCGGCAATCGCGCTGAAGGCTCCATGTTTTCTTCGCCCGTGACGACGCCTTCGTCGCCGACGGCAGGGCGAAAAAAGAGGGATGAGGCAGCCGCCGCCGCAAAAGAGTCGCCGAAAGCGGCTCGGAAAAATTCAAAAGCCAAGTAGGCTGAAGAATCCTGTCTATACTATTGTAGCTATCCCGTGACCTTGTTTGGTCATGGGATTTACTTCGAGATATTCCTGCGTTCGGCTTGGTCGAGAAAAGCGGCTATGTCGCCCGGCAGGCTGCCGGTCTCCAGGAATGGCGCATGGCCCTGGCCCTCGACAGTGATCGTCTCCATCATGGAATGTCGCTCTCTCATCTGGTTGAGCGTGTCCATGGACAGCAATCTCGAATTGGCACCACGTATGGCGAGCAACGGGATGGCGGCCAACGCCTCGAATTGAGGCCATAGATCAGGCAGCTTCTGCGTCAGATCGAGGCTCGCCACGGTATCCACCAACTTCGGATCGAAATCCGGCATCAGCCCACCATCCGTTTCGCGGTAGAGAGCCCAGACCATGCGATCCCAATCGGCGCCGGCAAGGGCGGGGAAGTCTTCGCCATGCACGCTGCGCTGGGCGGCCGCCGCCTGCGTGCGGGTTTTCGGTCCCGGGTCGCGCTCGAGATAAGACTGGATATGGGCAAGCCCGGCCGTCTCGATCACCGGTCCGATGTCGTTGAAAACAATGGCTTTCAGGACGGATGGCCGCATCATCCCGAGCACATGGATGATCAGCCCGCCGCGCGAGGTGCCGATGAAGGCCGCTTCTCCGATGTTCAGCGCCGTCAGCCCGGCCAGGAGGTCGCCGGCCTCCACGCCGACATTGTAATTTTTGACGTCGGGATCATAGGTTGACTGCCCGCGCCCACGGTAGTCGAAGGCGACGACCTTTCGCGGAGTTGCCGCATCCGTCGACAGATAGAGCGCCAGCTCGTGAAAATCCCTGGCATTGCGGGTCAGGCCAGGCAGGCAGACAACCGGCCAGGATCCGGTATTGGCCTCACCATAGATGCGCGCATGAAGGCGTAGCCCATCGGGTGCGCTGAAGAAGAAGTCGGAAAAGCCTTTGGTGCTCGACATCTGGATTCTCTCCCGCCATGCCTCAGCCGACTGCTACAGGCGAGCGCGGGGATGGTCAAATAGAGGGCGGGGCGCTGAAGCTGCCGATCTCCCCCCTTGCGGGGGAGATGGCCGGCAGGCCAGAGGGGGGTGTGAAGGATTGCCAACCTTGGCCCATTACTGGGAATGAGCCATTGAACTGATAGGCCGAGGGACAGCACCCCCCCCTCTGCCTTGCCAGGCATCTCCCCCGCAAGGGGGAGATCTCCAGCTTCGACGAAGTCGCCTCTTGAGCCGTCAACCCCGCCCGTTCACCAGATCCCCGACAATGTCGTATTTGCCCGAAATACGCATCTTGTAGACCTCGTAATTCTCCATCACGCGCTGAACGTAACTTCTGGTTTCCGTGTAGGGAATTCGCTCGATCCAGTCGACGACCGCGTCGATGTCCTTGCCGCGTGGGTCGCCATACCTGGCCACCCACTGGCTGGCCCGGTTGGGGCCGGCATTGTAGCCGGCGAAGGTCAGCACGTAGGAGCCGTTGAAGCGGTCGAGCTGTTCGCCGAGGAAGGCCGAACCAAGCGTCGCGTTATAGCCGGCATCAGTGGTCAGCCGTGTTTGTGAAAACTGCAGCCCGGCCTTCTTCGCCAGTTGCCTTGCGGTTCCCGGCATCAGCTGCAGCAGCCCGCGCGCGCCGGCGCTCGACACGGCGCCGATGTTGAATTCGCTTTCCTGGCGGGCGATCGCATAGGCCAGCGCCTTGCCCGAGCCGGAAATGTCGGCCGAATCGGGAATGACGCCGAGCGGATGCGACAATGCGCCGACATCGATGCCGCGCGCCCCGGCGATCTTGCCGATTTTCAGCGCCATGAAATGGTTCCCTTGCTTTTCGGCAAGGACAGCCAGCAGCGCCAGTTCTCCCGGACTGGTCAACTGCCCGGCAAGGTCGCGATAGAGCGTCTCGGCATAGCGGTCGTAGCCCGCCTCCTGCAGCCGCTTGATGGCGCTGACGGCCTCGCGGCCGGCAAAATTCTGCCGGTCGGCTGCACTTGGCGAGGGATAGACGATGTTCAGCGCCTGCCGCCCCACGCGTTCGGCGGCAAGCTGGCCGTAGAATGTCGTGCCATAGGCAGCGGCGCGCGCAAAATAGTCCTTGGCATTGCCCGGACCGCCGACTTCCGCGGCACGGCCGAGCCAGTAATAGGCGCGCGACAGCGTCATCGGCCCCTGGGCGAGGTCCGCGATGCGAGCGAAATGACTGGCCGCGGTTTTTGGGTCGTTCAGGCCGCGCAGCGCGTACCAGCCAGCATGGAATTCGGCGTCCGCCGCATTGGTGGCACTTTCGGCGGCGTGTGTGGCGACGATCTTGTACGCGGTCTTCATGTCGCCCTGGTCTACCAGTTCGCGCGACAGCACCCGGCGCTCGACCCACCAGGCATCCGGATCGACCAGAGCTTCGCGATCGGTCGGCGCCTGCATCACAATGGCCGCGGCGCCGGCAAAATCCTCCTGCTTGCGCAGATATTCGGCCTGCGCGAAGAAGTAGCCGGCCGAACGTTGCATTGCCGGCACGGCCTTCAGCAGCTTGGGCGCGTTCTTGTCGCCTTTGTCGGCCGCCGCCCATGCATCGGCGAGCTGCTGGGCACCGGCAAGGCCGGCGACACGCAGGGCGGAATTCGCACGGTCGGCATAGAACATGCGCTCCATGCGAAAGCGGTGGTCGGCGGCCGGGATCAGGCTGCCGAATTCCTTGATCAGCGCCGCCTCGTCCTTGGCCTCCAGGATCGCGGCGCGCCAGAATGGCGACAGCACGGAACGCGCCGCTTCGGTATTGCCCGACGCCACATAGGCACGGGCAAGAACCATCACACCTTCGAACGTCTGCGGCTGGCTGCCGTCGAACGTCGTGATAACGATGTCGGGGGCAGGGTTCTCGCGAAAGAGCGCGCGCTCGCTGTTCTTGCGCAAGGCGACGGTCCCCGGCCAGTTGGGCAGCATCCTGGCCGCAGCAGTGATATCGCCGCTAGGAACCTTGTCGCCGCCATAAAGCGCGATCGCCCAGGCAAGGATGTGCTGGTCGAGCGACTGAGCCGGAAGGGCATCGCGCACTCCACGAGCGCGGGGACTATCGCCCGCCGCCAGCGCGTCCAGCCCGCTTTTCAGGGGGGCGACGTCCGGCAAGGGCGCCTGTCGCGTCCTGTCCTGCAGGTCTGGCAGCGCAATTGCCGCGCCGGGAATCGGAATGGCTGAGGTGACCCGTACGTCCACGCTACCGCTGATCGCCATGCCCGGCATCAGCGCGAGCGTGGCGCCAAGCAGCGCGAAAAGGTGAGGCCGACCGCCCGGCATGATCCTTAAGTCTTTCCTTGTCCTGGCATTCCACAAGCTGGCGAAGATGCCTCAAAGCCTAAACTTAGGTCGTGAAGAGCCCGTAAACAAAGAGTTAGCGAGGCTGTTCGAATTGCGCTTGCTGGCACCATGGCAATGCTTGCCGCGCAACCATGTCGAGACTATGGTGCGCCGCTTCGCTTTCGGCTAGAAGGCGCGCACGACAAAACACCGACACAAAATAGAAGTGCCAAGGAGTTGGACGATATGCTGAGAGGCTCGCTTACTGCGCTCGTGACACCGTTCGAAAAGAGCGGGCGTTTCGACGAGAAAGCCTTTCGCGCATTCGTCGAATGGCAACTCGGCGAGGGCACGACTGGACTGGTGCCGGTCGGCACCACCGGCGAGTCGCCGACGCTGTCGCATGACGAGCACCGCCAGGTCGTCAAGGTGTGTATCGAGGTGGCCAAGGGCCGCGTTCCGGTCGTCGCCGGCGCCGGCTCCAACAACACCGAGGAAGCGGTCGGCCTCGTGCAGTATGCCGAGAAGGCCGGTGCGGACGCTGCACTCGTTGTCACGCCCTATTACAACAGGCCGACACAACGCGGCCTGTACGAGCACTTCGCTGCCGTCGCCAGGGCGACCAAGCTGCCGATCATCATCTACAACATCCCGCCGCGGTCCGTCATCGACATGATGCCGGAGACGATGGGGCGGCTCGCGCACGACTTCAAGAACATTGTCGGCGTCAAGGATGCCACCGGCAAGGTCGAACGGGTCTCCGAGCAGCGCGCCACGTGCGGCATGGATTTTATCCAGCTTTCGGGCGAGGATGCTTCGGCGCTTGGTTTCAACGCGCATGGCGGCGTCGGCTGCATCTCGGTGACCTCGAATGTCGCGCCGTGGCTGTGCGCGGAATTTCAGGAGGCGACGCTGTCCGGCGACAGCGCCAAGGCACTGGAATTGCAAGATCGTCTGCTGCCGCTGCACAAGGCGATCTTTATCGAACCTGGCGTTTCCGGGGCGAAATATGCGCTGTCGAAGCTGGGCAAGGTCGAAAATGTGCTGCGTTCGCCGCTAATGACGGTCGAACAGTCGACCGCCGACAAGATCGATGCGGCCATGAAGCACGCCGGCTTGATTAATTAGGGATGAGGCGCCACCTCTCCGCATCATGAATCAAGTCAGAAAAGCCGATCCCAACAACAAGACCGTTTCGGAAAACCGCAAGGCGCGGTTTTCCTATGAGGTGCTCGACACGGTCGAGGCCGGTCTGGTGCTGACCGGCACCGAGGTCAAGTCGCTGCGCCAGGGCCAAGCCAACATCCAAGACAGCTATGCCTCGGTCGAAGGCGGCGAGATCTGGCTGATCAACTCTTATCTGCCGGAATATCTGCAGGCCAACCGCTTCAACCATGAGCCGCGCCGGCGCCGCAAGCTGCTGCTCAACAAGCGCGAGATGGCGAAACTGTCGCAGAGTGTCGACCGCGAAGGCATGACGCTGGTGCCGCTGAAAATCTATTTCAACGACCAGGGTCGCGCCAAGCTGTTGCTCGCCGTCGGCCGCGGCAAGAAACTGCACGACAAGCGCGAATCCGAGAAGCAGCGCGACTGGTCGCGCGAGAAGGGCCGGCTCTTAAAAGAGCGTGGGTAGGCTGGGGCCATTCGCTTGACGAACCGGATTGTTCTTTTCGGTCTAGCGAGCCTGGTCTCGGTGTGCCTCATCACGGCAGGCGGCTATCTCTACTTCCGCACATTCTCGCCGGATCGCGATAAATATCCGGTCAGGGGCATTGACGTCTCCCATCATCAGGGCCAGATCGATTGGCGGCGCGTAGCCGCCGACGATGTCGCCTTTGCCGTCATCAAGGCGACCGAAGGCGGCGATCATGTCGATGATGCTTTCGCACGGAATTTGGAAGAGGCCCGGGCCGCCGGTCTCGCCGTCGGCGCCTATCACTTTTTCACCTTTTGCCGGCCGGGTGCGGACCAGGCGAAGAATTTCATCTCGGTGGTGCCGCACGATCAGCCCCTGCTGCCGCCCGTGGTCGATATCGAATTCGGCGGCAACTGCCCGCAGCGGCCGACGCCCGAACAATTGAACGCCGAACTGGCCGCGTTCCTCGCTCCAGTCGAGGCGGCGTTCGGCAAGCCGGCGGTGGTCTATCTGACCGACGACGCAGCGGAAGCGTATGCAGGGCGCATTGCTGCCCGTCCGCTCTGGCTCCGCTCATTGCTCCTGGAGCCGGATCGCGACGACTGGGTCTACTGGCAGTACCACAACAGGGGTCGCGTCGACGGCATCAACGGCGATGTCGACCTGAATGTGCTGCAGGGTGGGCCGGAGAAATTGGCCGAGCTGTTCGCTGCACCTTGATCAGACGAATTCCGCTGGCGAGATGGAGAACCAAATGTCGGCGCGCTGATTCGTGTTACGCAGCGTTCCGTCCTACCTGCGCGCTCACGAAGGTCAGTTTCAGACCAAGCGCCTCGGCCACTTTCATGATCGTTGCGAATTCGGGATTCCCTTCGCCGCTCAGGGCCTTGTAGAGAGCCTGTCGCGTCATACCGGCTTTCTCGGCAAGTCTCGTCATGTTCTGCGCACGCGCAATGACGCCAAGCGCATGAGCAATCTCCGCTGCGGTGCCATCTTCGCACGTCGCTGCCAGATATGCTTCGATTGCCTCTGGAGTGTCGAGATATTCGGCCCCGTCAAAGGCTGTGACTTTCATTGCCATATTGCCTTGTCCTTCCATTCCTTGGCGAGTTTTTTTGCGGCTGCGATGTCTCTGCTTTGCGTTCCTTTGTCGCCACCGCAAAGGAGCAGCACGCACAAGTTGCCTGCTTGGAGGAAATAGATGCGATAGCCAGGACCATCGTCGATCCGCATTTCGCTTATGCCCTCGCCAACGGGCTTGACGTCTCCCGGATTGCCTACAGTCAGTCGGTCGATGCCGAACAATGCGGGCTTTTGCTTGCGCGTCGCGGAGGTCTTCGAGCCAGCGTTTGAATGTATCGGTTTCGAAACCTGCATCATGGTAACTGTAAACCATGGTTGACTATTGTCAAGGGGAGAAGCTGATTGCTTATCGTGCCTACTTGCCCAAGAACGCCGCTATCTGGCTGAAAACGCTGACGAACATTGCCTCGGTCAGCACGCCGGTATTGGTGTTGTAGCGTGAGCAGTGATAGCTCGAAAACAGCGTGACGCCACCGGCCGGCAGCTGCCCGCCATGCTTGAACGGGTAGGCGGCGACGCGCCCACCCAGTGCCCGCACGGTCGACTGGTGCGCGATCGATCCCAGTGCCAGCACGGCGCGCAAATTGGGGAACCGCGCGATCGTCGGCACCAGGAATGTCCGGCAGGTGGCAATCTCGGCGCCCACCGGCTTGTTCTCCGGCGGCACGCAGCGCACCGCGTTGGTGATCGCGGTGCCGACCAACTCCAATCCGTCGTCTGGCCGGGCCTTGAACTCTCCGCGCGCAAAACCGTGCGAAATCATCGTCGAGTAGAGCAGGTCGCCGGCATAGTCGCCGGTGAACGGGCGGCCCGTTCGATTGGCACCGCGAAGGCCAGGCGCCAGCCCGACGATCAGCAATTGAACCCCGGCGTCGCCCTCCGGCGGCAAAAAAGTCGGCACCGGCGCATTGAACCAGGACGGCTCGCGCTGCCGCCATTCGGCGATGAAGTCATGCAGCCGCGGGCAGAGCGGGCAATCGCGGCCGGGTTCGGAGGCGGAAAGGGCGGTCAAGGCGACTGGCCTCAGTAATCGTCCTCGTCGACTTCGGCCGGCTCGGGCCGCCGCACCGACCGCTCGGAGGGATCACGGCCGACCTCGTTCTTCAATGTCATCAGGTCGATGAAATGGTCGGCCTGGCGGCGCAGGTCGTCGGAGATCATCGGCGGCTGCGAGGCCATGGTCGAGACGATCGACACCTTGCGACCGCGCCGCTGCAACGCCTCGACCAGCGTGCGGAAGTCGCCGTCGCCGGAAAAGATGACGTAGTGGTCGACGACATCGGCGAGCTGCAGCGCATCGACCGCAAGCTCGATGTCCATATTGCCCTTGATCTTGCGGCGACCGGTCGAGTCGGTGAACTCCTTGGCCGGCTTGGTGACCACCTTGAAGCCATTATAGTCGAGCCAGTCGATCAACGGACGGATCGAGGAGTATTCCTGATCCTCGACCAGCGCCGTGTAATAATAGGCGCGCAACAGATAGCCGCGCTTCTGAAAGCTCGACAGGAGCTTGCGATAGTCGATGTCGAAGCCGAGTGCACGTGACGTCGCGTAAAGATTGGCGCCGTCGATGAATAGGGCGATTTTTTCACGAGGGTCGAACATGGAAAATATTCCTTCTCGAAATAAACGGCCGTCTAAACGAAATGCGATAGCGTTCGGTCAGGCTCATAATAAACCGGCTGACCTCCATGCCATCCGAGATAGCGCCAGTTTCGCGGCAATCCAAGGGTGCGTGCGGTACTGCAAGCAATTGTGATCGGGACACCGAACACATAACCACAGACAGGTTTTGCCAAATCGGGTGTTTGAACCAAGGTTTGGGCGCCATGCAGCCCGGCCATTGCCATGATGCTTGTATTTTGGCGGCGTTCGGGTTATGGACCGCGCCTGTTTTCCATCAAATCCATCGCATGAAAGGGGCAATCCATGGCCCGCGTAACCGTTGAAGATTGCATCGACAAGGTCGACAACCGCTTCGAGCTGGTGCTCTTGGCCGGCCACCGCGCCCGCCAGATCAGCCAGGGCGCGCCGATCACCGTGCCGCGTGACAACGACAAGAACCCGGTCGTGGCGCTGCGCGAGATCGCCGATGAGACGCTTTCGCCCGACGACCTCAAGGAAGATCTGATCCATTCGCTGCAGAAGCATGTCGAGGTCGACGAGCCCGAAGCCGACGGCGAGGCGATTGCCGATCAGACCGGCGCCGCCGTTGCGGCCACCGACGCCGATGACACCGAGGAGAACGTCACCTTCGACCGGATGACCGAGGAAGACCTCCTGGCCGGCATCGAGGGCCTGGTGCCGCCGGAAAAGAGCGACGACTACTAAGCCAGCCACGGTTGCGAAGGTCGCTGGAACAATCTTCCGCACTTCCGCATCGGCAGTTTCGTGGCTATCTATGACATGCGCCGTACAGCCGTGCGGCGCATGATTCATTTCACCGCTGCGAGATCCCGCCCATGATGCGTCAGTATGAGCTTGTCGAGCGCGTCCAGCGCTACAAGCCTGACGTCAACGAGGCGTTGCTCAACAAGGCCTATGTCTATGCCATGCAGAAGCATGGCCACCAGAAGCGCGCTTCCGGCGACCCGTATTTCTCGCACCCGCTCGAAGTCGCCGCCATCCTCACCGAGATGCATATGGACGAGGCGACGATCGCGGTCGCCCTGCTGCACGACACGATCGAGGACACGACCGCCACACGGGCCGAGATCGACGATCTGTTCGGCCCCGAAATGGGCAAGCTGGTCGAGGGCCTGACCAAGCTGAAGAAGCTCGATCTCGTCTCGAAGAAGGCCGAGCAGGCGGAAAACCTGAGAAAGCTTCTGCTGGCGATTTCGGAAGATGTCCGCGTGCTGCTGGTCAAGCTCGCCGACCGTTTGCACAATATGCGCACCCTCGACCACATGCCGGAAGCCAAGCGCCTGCGCATCGCCGAGGAGACGATGGATATCTACGCGCCGCTGGCCGGCCGCATGGGCATGCAAGGCATGCGCGAGGAGCTGGAGGAGATCGCCTTCCGCTTCATCAATCCGGAGGCCTATCGCGCCGTCACCGCACGGCTTGCCGAAATCTTCGAGCGCAACAAGGGCGTACTGACGGACATCGAAAAAGCGCTGTCCATGCTGTTCGAGAAACATGCGATCAACGCCGGCGTGAAGAGCCGGCAGAAGAAGCCGTGGTCGGTGTTCCGCAAGATGGAGGCCAAGGCACTGTCCTTCGAGCAGCTCTCGGATATTTTCGGCTTCCGCGTCGTCGTCGATACGGTCGAGGACTGTTACCGGGCGCTTGGCGCCATCCACACCGCGTGGTCGATGGTGCCGGGCCGCTTCAAGGATTACATCTCGACGCCGAAGCAGAACGATTATCGGTCGATCCACACCACCATCGTCGGCCCGTCGCGCCAGCGTGTCGAACTGCAGATCCGCACCCGAGAGATGAACAAGATCGCCGAATACGGCGTCGCTGCCCATTCGATCTACAAGGACACCGGCGGCAAGACGAATGGCGCCGCCCACGCGATTTCGAAGGAAACCAACGCCTATGCCTGGCTGCGGCGCACCATCGAGCAGCTTGCCGAAGGCGACAATCCCGAGGATTTCCTCGAAAATACCAAGCTGGAACTGTTTCAGGACCAGGTGTTCTGCTTCACCCCGAAAGGCATGTTGATTGCGCTGCCGCGCGGCGCGACACCGATCGACTTCGCCTACGCGGTGCACACCGATGTCGGTGACACCTGCGTCGGTGCCAAGGTCAACGGCCGCATCATGCCGCTGATGACGGAGCTGAAGAACGGCGATGAGGTCGAGATCATCCGCTCCAAGGCACAGGTTCCGCCGGCGGCGTGGGAATCGGTCGTCGTCACCGGCAAGGCGCGCTCGGCCATCCGCCGTGCCACCAAGAATGCCATCCGCAAGCAATATTCGGGTCTCGGCATCCGCATCCTGGAACGCGCCTTCGAGCGTGCCGGCAAGACCTTCACCAAGGAGAGCCTGAAGCAGGTGCTGCACAGGCTGGCGCGCAAGGACATCGAGGATGTGCTGGCCTCCGTCGGGCGCGGCGAGCTCGCCTCCACCGACGTCATGAAGGCGGTATTCCCCGACTACAAGGATGAGCGCGTCACCACGGCCGTCCCCAAGCCGCGCGAGGAGGGCTGGTCGAAGATCCGCAATGCCGCCGGCATGCTGTTCCAGATTCCGGGTCGTGCCGCGCGCAAGGACAAGGACCAGCCACGCGATGGCGCCGTGCCGATCCGCGGCGTGCGCGGCGATCTGCCGGTGCGCTTCGCGCCGGAAGGGGCGGTGCCTGGCGATCGCATCGTCGGCATCGTCCAGCCGGGCACCGGCATCACCATCTATCCGATCCAGTCGCCGGCGCTGCAGGCGTTCGACGATCAGCCCGAACGCTGGATCGACGTGCGCTGGGACATCGACGAGCGCACCAAGGAACGCTTTCCGGCGCGCGTATCGGTCACCGCCATCAACGCGCCGGGGTCACTCGCCGATATAGCGCAGGTGGTTGCCTCGAACGACGCCAACATCCATACGCTGTCGATGGTGCGCACTGCTCCCGACTTCACCGAAATGCTGATCGATCTCGAAGTCTGGGATCTCAAGCACCTCAACCGGCTGCTGTCGCAGCTCAAGGACAATTCGAGCGTCAGCGACGCAAGACGCGTCAATGGCTAGACCATGCTCCGGTTTCGGACAAAGTCATGGTCAATCAAAAAGAGGCAGACATGAACACCGATGAAGTGCTGGGCATTTTCCGCGAGGCGGGTGCTGTTCTGGAAGGGCATTTCATTTTGACCTCGGGCCTGCGCAGTCCGGTCTTCCTGCAGAAGGCGCGCGTGTTCATGCATGCCGACAAGACCGAGCTTCTGTGCAAGGCGTTGGCCGAGAAGATCCGCGCTGGCGTGCCAGGCAAGATTGATTATGTCGTCGGCCCGGCGATCGGAGGGCTGATCCCAGCCTACGAGACCTCGCGTCATCTCCGCGTGCCGGCGATCTGGGTCGAGCGGGAAGGGGGCGAGTTCCGCTTGCGCCGCTTCGAGATCGCCAGGGGCTCGCGTGTCGTCATCGTCGAGGACATCGTCACCACTGGCCTGTCGATCCGTGAGACCATCGAGTGCCTGCGCGATCTTGGCGCCGAGGTGGTGGCCGCGGCTTGCATCATTGACCGTTCGGCCGGCAAGACCGATGTCGGCGTGCCGCTCATCGCGCTTGCCGAGTATGAGGTCCCGGCCTATCCGGCCGACCGGCTGCCGCCGGAGCTTGCCGCCATCCCGGCGATCAAGCCCGGCAGCCGCAACATCTGACGGGGCATTTTTTTCGCCCAACAGTGCGCGGCGGTTTTGGGGAAAGCGACATGCGTGAGACAGATTGGAAATGATCGCCGGCATCGATCATTTCGTGCTGACGGTCGCTTCGCTGGAAGTGACCTGTGAGTTTTACCAGCGCGTGCTGGGTTTTGAGCGCATCGACGCGGCGGATCGGCCGACGGCGCTGGCTTTCGGTACCCATAAGATCAATGTGCATGAGGTCGGCCGCACCTTCGAGCCCAAGGCGAAGTCGCCGACATCAGGATCAGGTGATTTCTGCCTGATCACCGACCGGCCACTGGATGAGGTCCGTGCCCGGCTCGCGGCCAATGGTGTGGCGGTGGAACTCGGCCCGGTCGAACGTGTCGGGGCTAGAGGTCCTATGATGTCGGTCTATTTCCGTGACCCAGACGGCAATCTGGTCGAGGTCAGCGAATACCTGCGGTAGCCGCCGGCGACGAAGCGCCTTTCGGCGATGCGACTGCCGGTTCCCTAAATTCGCCGCGATTATCCAATGTTCGAAGCAAGACCTGCCGCCCCGAAGGGCGGCGACAAGCGCGGCGCATAGAAGGTGTTTGGTTGTTCTTGCGCCAGCGCGTCGTTATATAAGGTGGCGATTGCCATAGGGTGATCGTCAAGCGCAAGATGTGGCTGCCACGCCCGGCTGAAGATGCCGTTGCGGGCGCTGTGGAACGGGAACAGAGTGCTTTTTCGACGCCGCAAGCCTGATGGCCTTTATGAGCGGGTGCGTACCTACCTTTGGCCGCGCCGCTCGTTTTCGCGCTCGCTTCAGTATTTTTCCAAGCGCATCCTGCGGCTGAAGGCCACACCGCATGCGGTTGCGGCCGGTGTTGCGGCCGGTGTCTTCGCTTCATTCTTTCCCGTCGGTTTCCATTTCATCATCGCTGCCCTCCTGTGCTGGGTGATCGCCGGCAATCTGGTGGCGGCCGCTCTCGGCGCGGTTTTTTTCGGCAACCCGCTGACCTTCCCGTTGCTATGGGGCGCGTCGTGGGAAACGGGCAAGCTCATCCTGCATGACCGCCTGCCGACGCATGGGCCGCCGGCACATCTAGGCGAGATGCTGCATAATCTCTCCTTCGCGCAATTGTGGAAACCGGTCCTCGAACCGATGCTGATCGGCGCGGTTCCGCTCGGGCTCGCCTTCGGGCTGCTGTTCTACGCCATCACGCGCTGGGGCATGAACGCTTTCCGCGAACAGCGGCGCAAGCGTCTGGCCGAGCGTGCAAGCCGGCATGCGCAATCGTCCCATCCCGGCGCAAGCATCGGTTCCACCGCGCGATGATCATCGGCATCGGCAGCGACCTGATCGACATCAGACGCATCGAAAAGTCGCTGGAGCGTCACGGCCAGCGCTTCATCCAGAGAATCTACACCGAGATCGAACAGGCGCGTTCGGACAATCGACGCGCCCGCGCGGCCTCCTATGCCAAGCGTTTCGCTGCCAAGGAGGCCTGCGCCAAGGCGCTGGGCACCGGTCTGGCGCAGGGCGTGTTCTGGCGCGACATGGGTGTCGTCAACCTGCCCAGTGGCGCGCCGACCATGGCGCTGACGGGAGGAGCGCAGGCCAGGCTGGACAAAATCCTGCCAAAGGGCCACCGGGCGGCGATCCACCTCACCATCACGGATGATTTCCCGCTCGCTCAAGCCTTTGTGATCATCGAGGCGTTGCCCGTCGAAGAAGCGCCACATTGATTGCCTCTGACGACCGGCATTGACGTTGCCCAGCGCGCGCCGAGACTCTATACCATCCAACGCACAATCGAGGACGACATGAGCGTGGCTGAAAAATCCGAGAAGAAATCCGGCGGGCTTGGCGAGACCGTCAGCGTCATCGTCCAGGCGCTTTTGCTCGCCCTGGTCATCCGCACGCTGCTGTTCCAGCCTTTTTCGATCCCGTCGGGATCGATGCGGCCGACGCTTTTGGAAGGCGACTATCTGTTCGTCACCAAATGGTCCTACGGCTATTCGCGCTACTCGCTGCCTTTCGGACCCGATATTTTTTCAGGCCGCATCTGGGGCTCCGAGCCGAAGCGCGGCGACGTAGCGGTTTTCAAGTTCCCGCCTGATCCGTCCGTCGACTACATCAAGCGCGTTGTCGGCCTGCCGGGTGACAAGATCCAGGTCAAGGACGGCCAGCTTTTCATCAACGGCGTCGGCGTGCCGCGCGTGAAAACAGGCCAGATCGACAATCCCGACATCACCGAGGAATCGCGCCCGATCGATGTGTATCGTGAGACCTTGCCCAACGGCGTCAGCTACGACACGCTCGACCTGAATTCGAACTCGATCGGCGACAACACCCGCGAATTCGACGTGCCGCCCGGCCACTATTTCATGATGGGCGACAACCGGGACAATTCCGCCGACAGCCGTTTCACCGTCGGCTACGTTCCCGCGGAAAATCTGGTTGGCCGCGCCAATCTTGTTTTCTTCTCGATCGCCGGCAAGGCGAGCCCTCTCGAAATCTGGAAATGGCCGTCGCTGATGCGCGCTTCGCGCCTGTTCCACTTCGTCAATTGATGGCTTTGAAGCGTCCGACAGGCGAAACTCTGGCCGGTTTGGTGAAGGCCAAGACCGGCCACGTCTTCAAGGATGTCCGTTTGCTCGAGACCGCCCTGACGCATTCCAGCGCGGTCAAGGCGGCCACCAACAACCAACGTCTTGAATTTCTTGGCGACCGCGTGCTCGGGCTTGTCGTCGCCGATATGCTTTTCGAGAAATTTCCTGATGCGCCGGAAGGTGAAATCGCCCCGCGCTTCAATGCGTTGGTCGATGCGCGGACATGCTCGGAAATCGGCATCGAAATGCAGCTCGAAGATCTGGTCCGCGCCGATTCTGCCTTGAAGATGCGGTCGCGTGGCTCGGGCGGAAACTATCTGGCGGATGCGGTAGAAGCCCTGATCGCGGCGGTTTACGTCGACGGTGGCATCGAGGCCGCGCGGCGGTTCGTCCTGCGCTACTGGGAACCGCGCTCGCATACGGTGATCGCAAAACCGCTCAATCCGAAATCCGATCTGCAGGAATGGATTGCCAAGGCCAGCGATGCGCGCCCCGAATATGTGATCGAGAAACGCGAAGGCCCGGACCACCAGCCCGTCTTCACCGTGTCCTTGCAGGTCCGCGGCTTTGCGCCGATAAGCGGTACTGGCGGCTCCCGCAGGGTGGCCGAAGAAGCGGCGGCTTCGGCATTTCTTTTGCGTGAAGGCGTATGGACCACCACATCGGCCCAAAAATCGGAGCGCGCGCGCTCAAGTGAAGGGAGTGGGGCATGACCGCCACCGAAGAGCCGGCAACGGAAGCTGCCCCCACGCATTCCGGTTTCGTTGCCCTGATCGGCGCGCCCAACGCCGGCAAGTCGACGCTGGTCAACCAATTGGTCGGCGCCAAGGTGTCGATCGTCACCCACAAGGTGCAGACGACCCGCGCCATCGTGCGCGGCATCGCCACGCATGACAATGCGCAGATCGTTTTCGTCGACACGCCCGGCATCTTCAAGCCGAAGCGGAGGCTCGACACGGCGATGGTGACCACCGCCTGGGGCGGGGCCAAGGACGCCGATATCGTGCTGCTTTTGATCGACGCCGAGCGCGGCATCAGGGGCGACGCCGACGCCATCCTCGAACGGCTGAAGGATGTGCGCCAGCCGATGGTGCTGATCCTCAACAAGGTCGACCGCGTCAAGCACGAAGCGCTGCTGGCTCTGTCGGCGGCAGCGAACGAAAGGGTGCCGTTCAAGCGCACCTTCATGGTTTCGGCGCTGACTGGTTCCGGCTGCAAGGACGTGCTCGATTACCTAGCCGAGGCTCTGCCGGTCGGTCCCTGGTACTATCCGGAAGACCAGATCTCGGACCTGCCGATGCGCCAGCTCGCGGCCGAGATCACCCGCGAAAAACTTTATCTCAGGCTGCATCAGGAACTGCCCTATTCCTCGCATATCGAGACCGAGAAATGGGAAGAGAAGCCGGACGGCTCGGTGCGCATCGACCAGACCATCTATGTCGAGCGGGACAGCCAGAAGAAGATCGTTCTCGGCCACAAGGGCGAGACCATCCGCGCCATCGGCCAGGCGGCGCGGATGGAGATAGCAGGCATTCTCGAACAGAAGGTGCATCTGTTCCTGTTCGTCAAGGTGCGCGAGAACTGGGGCGACGACCCCGAGCGCTATCGCGAGATGGGGCTCGAGTTTCCGCGCTAGGCTCGATGGTCAACAAGCCGAATATCGACATAGCACTTGTCAGCCGATTGATCGCCACGCAATTTCCCAAGTGGAAGGATCTTGCGATCAGGCCGGTTGCATCAGGCGGCTGGGACAACAGGAACTTTCATCTCGGTGACGAGATGACCGTGCGGCTGCCGAGTGCCGGGGCCTATTCCCTGCAGGTGGAAAAGGAGCATCGTTGGCTGCCGAGACTGGCGCCTCTGTTGCCGCTGCCGATTCCGGTGCCGCTGGCGATGGGAGTTGCGGCCGAAGACTACCCGTGGCACTGGTCCGTCTACCGCTGGATCGAAGGCGAGACGGCAGAGCGCGAGCGGATTGCCAGCCTGCCGCAATTTGCGACCGATCTGGCCGCGTTCCTGGTCACCCTTCAGCGTATCGATGCCACCGGCGGACCGGCGCCGGGACAGCACAATTTCTTTCGCGGCGGAGCACTCAGCGTCTACGATGGCGAGGCCCGGCAAGCGATTGCCGCCCTCGACGGCAAGATCGATACGGACGCCGCCAGTGCGGTGTGGGAGGCAGCACTTGCCGCACAATGGCACGGTGCACCGGTCTGGTTCCACGGTGACGTCAGTTGGGGAAACCTGCTGGTCAGGCAAGGCCGGTTGAGCGCGGTGATCGACTTCGGAACCTCCGGCGTCGGCGATCCCGCCTGCGATCTGGCGATTGCGTGGACGCTGTTGGAAGGCAAAAGCCGGGAGGCGTTTCGTGCCGGCCTTCCGGCCGACGGGGCGATGTGGGCGCGCGGTCGTGGCTGGACGCTTTGGAAGGCGCTGATCACGGTTGCCGGGCAGATCGACGTCAACCCTGTCGAGGTTGAAAGATCCCGTCATGTGATCGATGAAGTGCTTGCCGATCACGCGCACGGGGCGTGAGGCGCCAAACGTTCAAGCCGCTCTCGCCCACCAGATCCTGATCCTGTGGCCGAACCATCCTCGCATGGCGCGACCAGGGACATTCTGACCGAAACGACGCTTTCCCGGACTTATGGAGTGCCGATCCGCCTGATCGAGGCGGGCGACCACGTCGCCTGCGTCGCCAAGGTCGACTGAGAGGCGTCGCGAAGGAATCGCCTTCAACGGTTGACTGCTGTCACAATCAGCGACGCGACAGCGCTCCAGGGGGTTTCGATCGCTTTGGAAGAGGCAGACAGGCTTGGAGGCGTCATCCCGCTTTTCGCCTCGGTATCAAAGTGGGTTTGGCGGATCGGCGGCATCTGACGATAAAGGGGGCGGCAAGATTCAGGCGATTTCGGCGTAAATCAGGTAGATATTCCGCATTATACGGTCATTTTGGAAATATAGCACGTCACAATTGTATTTAGCCGCGAAAGTATCGGTATATATATTTAATAAATGACATTGTGCCAGTTGTGCCACTCGTCGGATTCGCAAGTGTTATTTGTGCAACACAGTATTAATCTGTTCAAGGAATTGGCATTATTCGAGAAATCGTCATTGAAGACAGATGATCGATGGGTATGTTCGCCGCTGAAAAGGGCGAGCGATGCGAGCCTTTTTCGCTGTGGGGGTGAGGCGGGAAAACATTGCCGCCAGCCACAAATCCGAAGCCATTTATAACTATGACTGGAGAGGTCAGAAAATGAACATCAAGAGCCTCCTTCTCGGCTCAGCCGCGGCCCTCATCGCGGTCAGCGGCGCGCGCGCCGCCGACGCTGTCGTCGTTGCCGAGCCGGAACCTGCCGAATACGTCAAGATTTGCGACGTCTATGGCGCCGGCTACTTCTACATCCCGGGCACCGAGACCTGCCTGCGCATCGGCGGCTATCTCCGCTACGACATGGGCGTCGGCGATTCCGGCACGTTCGATGGTGTCAACAACGTTGCCGATCACATGGACGGCGATAGGCACGACACTTATTACAAGAACATGCGCTTCACGCTGAGGACTTATACCGGCCAGGAAACCGAGCTCGGCACGTTGAAGACCTTCACCGAGACCCGGTTCCAGTTCGGCAACTCCTCTGGCGACTATGACGGAAGCTCAAGCACTGGCTGGCAAGCCGGCAATAACAAGGCAGATGGAACCAGCAAGACTTCGCTGAATTTCGCCTGGATCCAGCTCGGTGGCCTGCGGGTCGGCAAGGATGAAACGGTATACGACCAGTTCATCGGCTATGCCGGCAATGTCATCCAGGACACGCTCATCCCGTATGGTGTCAAGGATACCAACCTCATCAGCTACTACTTCGACGCAGGCAGCGGCTTCACGGGCGTGGTCTCGCTCGAAGAAGGCACCGCCGTCAACACGATCGACAGCTACGTTCCGCATGTTGTCGGCGGTTTGAAGTACAAGGGCGACTGGGGTGCGATCACCGGCGTCGTGGCCTATGACAGCAACTATGAGGAAGTGTCCGGCAAGGTCCGTCTGGACGTCAACGTCAGCAAGGAACTGACGCTGTTCGTCATGGGCGGCTACGGCACCAACGACAACATCAACGACTTCGGCACAGGCCGTACCCAATACAAGCCATGGGGCGGAAACTGGGCGATCTGGGGCGGCGGCACCTACAAGTTCAACGACAAGACCTCGTTCAACGCCCAGGTCTCCTATGACGACTGGAAGAACCTCGGCGTCGCGGCCAACGTTGCCTACACCATCGTCCCCGGTTACACGATCACGGCCGAAGTCGATTACCTCAATGCAGGAAAATTCGACGACTTCGATTTCAACAACTGGACCAAGGCCGACAAGAAGAGCAGCGTCGGCGGCATCGTTCGCTTCCAGCGCAATTTCTAACAGATCGACTGACCTCACCAGCCCGCCCGCAGCACATCGCTGCGGGCGGTTTTTTATGCCATTGGCATGAGAGTTACCCAGGGCCAAGCCGATACCTTGATTTCGCCACCCGATCGGTGAAAAGCTCCTGAAATGGAATGGCGCGACGAGGGAATCATTCTCGGCACCCGCAAGCATGGCGAAACCAGCGCCATTCTCGAGGTGTTGACGCGAGCGCATGGCCGTCATCTCGGCCTTGTTCGCGGCGGCCGTTCGCGCAAGCAGCAGCCTGTTCTCCAGCCCGGCAACCGTGTCGACCTGTTGTGGCGAGCGCGCCTTGACGAGCACCTCGGCACGTTCCAGGCCGAAGCGATCGAGATGAACGCGGCCCGGCTGATGGACAGCGCCGTCGCCGTCTACGGCTTGCAGACCATGGCCGCGCATCTGCGCCTGCTGCCCGAGCGCGATGCGCACGAAGGTCTTTACGAAACGCTTGCCGTAATGATCGTCCATCTCGACGATGCCGAAATTGCCGGCGAACTGGTGGCGCGCTTCGAGCTTCTGGTGCTGGACGAACTCGGCTTCGGCCTCGATCTCAGTCAATGTGCCGCCACCGGCACGCGACAGGACCTGGCCTATGTCTCGCCGAAGTCGGGACGCGCGGTATCGCGCGAAGCCGGTTTGCCTTGGCGCGACAAGATGCTGGCTCTGCCGGCTTTCCTGCAGCGCGGCTCCGGCCTGCGCGCCGATGCGGCAGCGGTCGAGGACGCCTTCCGGCTCACCGGCTTCTTCTTCAACCGCCATGTCTATGAGCCGCGCGGCTTCGAGCCGCCAGACGCTCGTACCGGCTTCCTCGCCGCCTTGCGCAAACATCACGCGCGCGGCAAGGCCATAGCTGGCGAGGACGCAGCCAGAGAAATCATCACATGAGCGAGGTCGAACTTTATCCTGGCCGGGTCTCACCGCTCGGCCTCGGCACCATTCCGCACGCCGACATCCTGAAATACACCGGTTTGGAATTGCTGCAGCGCATCGTCGACGGCAAGTATCCGGCGCCGCCGATTTCCTTTCAGCTGAATTTCACTCTCACCGAAGTCTCGGAAGGGCGCGCTGTCTTTCGTGGCATGCCGAGCGAGCGCCATCTCAATCCGCTGGGCAGCGTACATGGCGGCTGGGCGGCGACGCTGCTCGATTCGGCACTGGCCTGTGCCGTGCAGACGCTGCTCGAAAAGGGCGAGGCCTATACGACGGCGGAGTTCAAGGTGAATTTGACGCGTCCCATCACGCCGAGGACCGGCGAGGTGGTGTGCGAGGGCAGGGTTGTTCACAAGGGCCGCACGTTGGCGGTGTCGGAAGCGACGTTGAAGGATGCCGGCGGCAAGCTGCTGGCTTTCGGCACCGAAACATGCTCGATCTTTCCGGCCGCCAATCTGGCGGCGCGTTGACTGGCGGCGCATTGAGTTTTCCGAGCTTGGATTTTCTGGCCGCTTGGCCGCCGCATTTGAATGTCAGTACGACGGATGTCAGTGAAAACTGGCCTGGTTTGGGGGAACCGCCATGTTTGAAAGCCTGATCGGCCTTGTCGCCATCATCGCTTTGTTCGTCATCATTTCGCGCCAGCAGAGCCGCATCGGCCTTGTCGAGCGCGAGCTTGGCGCGCTGCGCAGCCTGGTCCTTTCCGGTGCCGTGCCGCCTGCGGCCCAGTCGTCCGAACAGGTGGACGACAACGCGCCCGCCGACATGGCTCCGGACGCAGCGGCTGCGACCGATATCGTTCCGCCGGAGGTAAGCGCATCAGTCACCGCCCCGGCGCCAGCCACGGACACGGAAGACTCGACCGGCGAGATCGCCTCCGGGCCGTGGACCGCTCCAGAACCGGCACCGAAGGCGGTGGATCCCGCGGAGCTTCCCGGAGCGGCGAAAGCCGCCCGCCAATCCGATGTCGAAACCGCGCTCGGAACCCGCTGGGCGGTCTGGGTTGGCGGCATCGCACTGGCGCTGGGCGGCCTGTTCCTGATCCGCTACACCATTGAAGCCGGCATTTTCGGTCCCGGCGTGCGGCTGGCCATGGCCGGCGTGCTCGGCCTGGTGCTGGTCGCCGGCGGCGAGTTCATCCGCCGCACCGGCTTCAAGGTGCCGGTGCAAGGGGCCGCCGGCGCTTATATTCCAGCAATCCTGACTGCTGCCGGTGCCTTCATCCTGTTCGGCACCGTCTATGCCGCGCATGGCATTTACGGCTTCATAGGCCCGGCACTCGCTTTCACGCTGCTCGGCGTCATCGGCGTGGCGACGATCGCGGCAGCCCTCGTCCATGGCCAGGCGCTGGCCGGCATCGGTCTCGTCGGTGCCATGGTGACGCCGGTGCTGGTCGCCTCGCAGGCGCCCAATCCCTGGGCGCTGTTCGGCTATCTCGCGATCGTGCTCGCCGCCACCGGCGTCATCGCCCGCATGCGCGTCTGGACGTCGCTGATGGCGGCGGCCTTTTTCGGCACCGGTGTCTGGACCATCCTTTACATGACCGATGCGCGGGGGGCGAACCTCTCCGCCATCCTGTTCATCGACGCCGTCACGCTGGCTGTGCTGGCCCTTGTCTGGCTCGCTCGCCGTGGCGATGAAACCGGGCCGGCCAGGGTTTTCGACTGGCCGTCTATCGTGCCTGGCTTGTTCATCGCATTCTCGGCGCTTGGCCTGTCGGTCGACCCGGTCTTTGCAGCCGCCGGCGATGCCTTGCCGGGCGCGGTGGTGATCGCCGCAATGGTGGCTGTCGCGCTTTATCGTCCGCTGGCGCTGCCGCTCCTCTATGCCGCGGGACTGGTCATGGTGCTGATCTATCTCGGCATCATCCCGCCAACCTCGATCGCTTCCGATTTTTCGGGCGGTGCCCTGGGCGTCGACGGACTGCCGGTGGCCACGTCCAACGCGCTGACCTTGCGCATCGGCATCGTACTTGGCCTGGTTTTCATCGGCGCCGGCTTCTGGGCCGCACGCCGGTTCGCCGCCGGCACGCAGATCCGCGCGGCCTCATGGGCAGCGTGGGGCGTCATCGTCCCGCTGGTCGTCCTGCTGGCGCTCTGGTTCACTTTCGGCAATCTCGACCGTGACTTTGTCTACGCTGCCGCGGCGGCACTGCTGGTCGTCATTTTCGCCGCCGGTGGCGAGTGGATCGCGCGGGCCGAGGAGCCGCCGCTCAAGGGCGGTGTCGCGGTGTCGTTTGCCCTGGGCGGCGCGGCCATCGCCGGGCTCCTGCTCATGCATATGGCTTTCGATTCCGGCTGGACCACCATCCTGCTCGGTGCGGCGGCCATCGTGCCGGCGCTGGCCACGCGCCGGCGCGCCTATCCGGTGCTCGGCTGGATTTCGGTCGGCGCTGTGATCGCGGTGCTTGGCCGCGTCGCTTTCGACCCGACCATTGTCGGCGCCGGGTTCCTGTCGAGGACACCGGTCTTCAACTGGCTGTTGCCCGGCTACGGCGTACCGGCGCTGGCCTTCGGCTTCGCCGCCTGGCAGCTCGCCCGCACCACGAATGGCCGGCCGCGCCTTGCCATGGAGGCGGCTGCGGCGCTGTTTGCGCTGCTCACGCTCGCCATGCTGGTGCGCCACGCCATGCACGGCGGCGTCATCGACACGGGTGCCATGACGCTCGCCGAACAGTCGATCTACACGCTGATCGCCATTGGCGCCGGCGCCATCCTGGTCGCCATCGACATGCGCTCGCCAAGCTCGGTGCTGCGCTATGGTTCGATGGCCGCCGGTGTGGCCTCGGTCGCCTTCATCGTTGTCAGGCATTTGGTCTTGCTGAACCCATTGTTCACCGACGAATCGACCGGCCGCATCCCGGTGTTCAACCTGTTGTTCCTCGCCTATCTCTTGCCAGCGGTCGCCGTTGGCGCGCTGGCGCTCTACACCAGGGACAAGCGGCCGAAATGGTATGCGCAGATGTTGGCTGTGGTGGCTGCCGCGCTTGCCTTCGCCTATGCCACGCTCTCGGTGAGGCGTCTGTTCAAGGGCGAGTTCATCGGCTTGTGGAGCGGCCTCGGCCAGCTGGAAACCTACACCTACTCGGCGCTTTGGCTGGTCATCGGTGTGGCGCTGCTCACCGCCGGCGTCTGGCTGAAGTCGCAGGTGCTGCGAATTGCCTCGGCCGCGCTGATCGCGATCGCCGTGCTGAAAGTCTTCATCTTCGACATGTCGGAGTTGGAGGGAGTGCTCAGGGCGCTGTCCTTCATCGGCCTCGGCGCGGTGCTGATCGGCATCGGACTGTTTTATCAGCGGCTGCTGACGCGGGCGGCGAAGGAGGGATGACACGCTTGCTTCCGTGAACAGTTCTTACCGGTTCATGGACCGCCTATTCGCTATTTTCGGATGGTGCCACGCACGCGGCGTTGTACGACTGCCTCTTTGATGAGGCCCGCGATCTTGCGGACAAACGCCGGGCTGAAGGAACCTATTGGCTTCGTCGTGACCAGATCATAAGCTTCGTCGACTTGTACGCGGTTGTACTCGTCTAGAATCAGCCACGACGGAAAATCGAGCCCACCTCTGCGGCACTCGATTTCGCTCACGGCAACATGCGTGTGGGACTGGTCGGGCTTTTGCGAAGTGAGCGGAAACAAGAAGAGTGCGGCAGGCGTTGCCGGCGTTCTAACCACAATGCAGACGGGCCGCGCCTTGCGGCCGGACGCCTCGCCGACATCAGCCTGCCGCGCCCATAGATAGTAGTATCGAAGCAAATCGCCGGGCTTAAGCATCCGGCTTGTCGCCGGTTGTGATGGCCTCCAATCCGGACATGAGTTCATCGTGGATCTCGTCCGGCGCGTCCTCAAGCGTGTAGGCTACGGCATGAGGCGAACTGACGAGCTGCCGGTATTGGGTGGCTGACAGGATGATCAGCTTCTCCTTGCCACGTTTCGTGAGAGCGACAGGCTCGATCATTGCCGTTTCGAGAATTTCGCCGGACGCCCGGTTCATGTCTGAAAAGGTGAACTGCTTCATCGGGTGGTCCTCATATGTATTTCACCTATTGTGCATATTTTACGTATCTAAGCAATCGATTTGCCGCTGCCTTCCGGTCGGGAATAAATCGGCACCAGCCAGCGTTATCTCATTGCTTGGGTGACCGGAGCGGCGGACCGCTTCGCGCTGGCCGCTTGCGCCGCGCCCGGAAGGCGCGTTCAATCGGATCAACAAGGGCGACCTCGAAAACCAGCGGTCATGGACGAAAAGAAGGCAGCAATCCTTGGCGAAATACCGCGCCTGCGCCGCTACGCACGCTCGCTTTTGCGCGACCGCGACGCTGCCGACGATCTCGTCAAGGATTGCCTCGAGCGGGCGCTCGTGCGGCTCGACAATTGGCAGACAGGAGAAAGCCCCCGGAGGTGGCTGTTTACGATCATGCATCATTTGTTCATCGACCAGATGCGCAAGGTGAACCGTCGCGGCGAGGCGGCGATGTTGCCGCTGGAGGCGGGCGAGGCCGTTGCCCAGCCGGCCGAGCAGATGGAGAGCATTGCCTCGCGCGAGATCATCGACGCATTGCAGGCGATCAGCCCCGACCGTCGCGCAGCCCTTGTCATGGTTGCCATCGAAGGTTTTTCCTACGCCGAAGCCGCCAACATTCTGGGCGTGCCTGCGGGCACGCTGATGTCGCGCATTGCGCGCGGGCGTGAGGAATTGCGCGGGTTGCTGGACGACACGGCGCGCCGCCGGGCGATAAGGATCGTCGAGAAATGATCCGCCGCGACTTTTCCGAACGTGACATCCACATGGCGCTCGATGGCGAGCTGCCCGGCGATGAGCGCTCGGCCTACGATGCCTGGCTCGACGCCAATCCCGAGATGAAGGCCAAGAGCGCCCGTTTCACCGCCGACCGAGCGGCGCTGCGTGCCGCCTTCGCCGACGTGCTGGACGAAGCCGTGCCTGCGCGGTTGCGCAAGGTCGTGCTTGGCGAGACGCCGGTCAAGGCATCTGTGCCACGCTCACGCTGGTGGCTTGCCGCTGCTGCCGCCGTGCTTCTGGTCACTGGCGGACTTGGTGGCTACTTTGCCGGCATCGATGGCATCGGCCAGGAGGACCCGGCGGAAGATCGGCTGGCCGAGCAGGCAATCGCGGCCCATGTCATCTATGCCGCCGAAAAGCGGCATGCCGTCGAGGTGCCGGCCAGCGACAAGGACCATCTGCAGACCTGGCTGTCCAACCGGATAGGGCTGAAGCTGGTGGCGCCGGACCTGACCGCCGACGGATTCCAGCTGGTCGGCGGCCGGCTGTTGCCGGCAGGCGAGAGCAAGGCCGCCATGCTGCTTTACGAGGACGGCAATGGGCAGCGTATCTCGCTGTTCGTCACCACGGAATCGACCGAGAATGCCAAGGGCACCTACGCCGCCGCGCAAGACGGACCCGAGGCCGTCTACTGGCTGGACAAGGGCTATGGCTGTGCCGTGGTCGGCTCCTTGCCGCGCGAGCGGTTGGCCGAGGTCGCGAGGAGCGCCTACACGCAACTTGTAAACGGGCTGGCAAGCTGAACGGCATCGCTTTTGCCGGTGCCGTCGATGCGCGAATGCTGATCCGGCCGAAGGACCTTTTGCGCCCGTCGGGCCGGCGTCGGATTTGTCACAATTCGGCCCTAATCGAGGTGCGATAGCGCTTGATGAATGCCGTCGCATCGCCCCGAAAATCGGAAACGGTTTTTGGAAACCCGAGGCGAAGATTCAAGGTGGTGGAGCGGACTTCGTGCGCCCAGGTGGACGCCGGTTTTCCCAACGCCCTGGTTGGCGTCAAGGACGTGTTCGAGTAGGGCCATTTCCACCACCAATCGAGGTTTTCTGAAGCCGCATGCCTGCCGAGATCCGCACGGCCCGCGCGTCTGACGTCGATGATCTCGCCGCCATTGAGAAAGCTGTTTTCTCAAGCGACCGTATTTCCCGCCGCTCCTTCCGCCTGTTCATCGAGCGTGAAACCGCCGAGACGCTGGTCGCCGAAGTCGACGGCCGCGTGGCCGGCTATGCGATCGTGCTGTTTCGCAAGGGCAGCGGCGTGGCGCGCCTCTACTCGATTGCGACCAGTCCGTTTTTCGGCGGACTGGGTGTCGGCCGCATGCTGCTCGGATCCGCCGAAGATGCCGCCTTCGAGCACGACCGCATGATGCTGCGCCTCGAAGTTCGCGAGGACAACAGCCGCGCGATCCGCATCTACGAACGGGCCGGTTATCGCAAGATCGGCCGTGAGCCCGGCTACTATGAGGATGGCGAAACGGCACTTCGCTACGAAAAGACCTTGCGTGGCGGCATTCCGATCGCCACCAAGGTTCCGTTCTACCCGCAGACCTGCGAATTCACCTGCGGCCCGTGCTGCCTGATGATGGCGATGGCCAATTTCGATCGCGGCTTCGTGCCGGATCCGGTCATGGAAATCCGCCTGTGGCGTGAAGCGACGACCGTCTTCATGATGTCGGGTCCCGGTGGTTGCGAACCGTTCGGCCTTGCTGTCTCGGGCTACGAAAGCGGGCTCGCGGTGGAGATCTACGTTTCCTTCTATGGCGCGCTGTTCCTGCAATCGGTGCGCAGTGAGGACAAGCGCAGGGTGATGGAACTGGCCCAGGTCGACTTTCGCCGACGCGCGGAACTTTACGGTATCCCGGTGAATTACCGTGCATTCACAATCGACGATATCCGCGCTGCGATCGCTGGGGGAAAGCTGGTGCTGGTGCTGATCAGCGGCTTCCTGATGTTCGGCAAGAAGGTGCCGCACTGGGTGCTGGCGATCGGCGATGACGGCGACCATATCCTGATCCACGACCCTTGGGTCGAGGATGAAAGGCAGGAGACCATTCTTGATGCAGCCAACATTCCCGTGCCTTACGGCATCTTCATGAACATGGCGCAGTTCGGTCGCGATGGACTGCGTGCCGCCATCACTCTGGGAAAGCGTGACAGATAATGACCTGGGTCATCCTTACCGGCAGGCAGAGCGATCTCGACCAGGTGGCGACACCGCACAAGATCATCACCAATCGCGACTATCTCGCGCATCCGTCACTGTTTCGCGGCCAGCGGCCGAAGGTCATCAACCTGTCGAACAATTACGCCTACCAGAGCCGCGGCTACTATGCGTCGCTGCTGGCAAGCTCGCGCGGCCACAAGGTGATCCCGACGGTCGAAACGATGATCGACCTTTCGGAGCGCAAGCTCTATGAACACGCGCTGCCGGAACTGGAGCTGGCGCTCAACAAATGCCGCAAGGACCTCGGCGACGTTTTTCCGCAAAAGGTCTGCATCTTCTTCGGCATCGGCCCGTCGAAAATCTGGGACCGCTTCGCCAAACTTCTGTTCGACTGGTTCCGCGCGCCGGCGCTCGAAGTCCACATCAAGGACAGCGCCGAATGGGCCTCGATCCGCAAGATCGGTTTCCATCCGCTGGCGCGGATGACCGAGGACGAGGAAAAAAGCTTCATCCAGTGCCTGGAGACCTACACCAACCGCGAATGGCGCGACACCAAGGGCCGCACGCCGGCGCGCTACACCTTCGCCACGCTGGTCGACCCGCATGAGGAATTGCCGCCCTCGGAGATATCGTCGCTGCGCTATTGGGCCAAGATCGCCGAGAAGATGGGCGTCGAAATCGAGCCGATCACCAAACGGGACCTCGCCAAGCTCGCCAATTACGACGCGCTGTTCATCCGCGAGACCACCTCGATCTCCAACCACACCTATCGTTTCGCCCGCCGCGCCCAGCAGGAAGGAATGCCGGTGATCGACGATCCGCTGTCGATGATCCGCTGCACCAACAAGGTCTATCTCAACGAGCTGATGGCCTACAACAAGGTGCCGGTGCCGCCGACGGTGATGATCGCCGGCACCTCGGATCTCGAACTGGCGGCGCAGACCCTGGGCTTTCCGCTGGTGCTGAAGATCCCGGATTCGTCGTTCTCGCGCGGCGTCAAGAAATGCGCCAATTTCGAGGAACTGAAGACGCTGGCCACCGAATGGCTGGAGGATTCCGACCTTCTGATCGCGCAGAAATTCATTCCGACCGAGTATGACTGGCGCGTCGGCGTGCTCGGCGGCCAGCCATTGTTTGCCGTGCACTATCTGATGGCCAAGAAGCACTGGCAGATCGTCAACCACAAGGCCAACGGCAAGCCCGACCAGGGCGGCATCAAGACCTTCACGCTAAAGGAAACGCCGGCGCATGTCGTCGAGACGGCAGTGAAGGCGGCGCGCTGCATCGGTGACGGGCTCTATGGAGTCGATCTCAAGGAGACCAAGGACGGCGTCTTCGTCATAGAGGTCAACGACAATCCCAACCTCGACCATGGCTGGGAGGATTCCGGCGAGAAGGACGAGGTCTGGGTGCGGCTGACGCAGTGGTTCCTGGAGCGGCTGGACCGGCCGGGGCGGTAATTTGATCGGGGGTAGAACATGCAGTTCATCGTCATCGAGGATTTCACCGGCTGCGATCGCAAGGAGATCTACCGTCGCTTTCGCGACCGGGGCCGCCTGAAGCCGGACGAGCTTCTCGTGCACCACAGCTGGATCGCGGCGGACATGAGCCGTTGCTTCCTGCTGGTGGAAGCCAATGACGTCACGCTGCTGCAGCGCTGGGTCATCGAATGGGCGGATCTGGTGGAATTCGAGATCGTTCCCGTGGCGACAAACAAGGACATGGCTGAGGCATTGAGCGGGCACCTCTGATCATCGCCGCACACTACGTCAACGCAGTGCCGGCGAGCCGACTGCGCGCCGACACTCGTCGATCAGCCACAGGCGAAACGCGGCCACGACATCGCGCCTGGCGCTGCGCTCCGGGATCGTCAGGCAATAGGGCTGGCGCAGCTCCAGTGCCTGGGCGAGGGGCCTGACAAGTCGGCCGTCTGCCAGCGCCGCGGCACAGTAGATCCCTTGCGCCAGCGCCACGCCCAATCCCGAAATGGCAAGGTCGAGTGCCGCGCGCGATGAGTTGGCCGAGAGGCCGCGCTGCGCTGCCCGGCCGGGCTCGATGCCGGCCGCCTCGAACCAGTTGTGCCAGGACGGAAAGGACGCACCAGTCGGTCCCCAGCCCGTGTGGATAAGCGGCAGGCTGGCCAGGCCCTCGGGTTTGATTGTGTCCGCCAGCCCGGGGGCACACACGGGATAGACTGCGTCCTGGACGATGTCCTCGGTCGGGTGCTCGCGATAATGCGGCCCATAGGAGAGCCTGATGTCGATCAGTTCACGGTCGAACGGCACCGGGTCGTCGTCGCCTCTGAGCGATATGTCGACGACGCCATGGCTTGAGGCAAAACCAGCGAGACGCTGCGAAAGCCAACCCATGGCCATGGATGGCGGCACCGACACCACAAGGCGTGGGCGGAACGTATCGCCGCCCAGCTGGCGCGCGACGCTGCCGATCTCCTGGAAGGCCATGGTCAGCCTGGGCAGCATCTCGACGCCTGCCTCGGTGAGGACGACGCGCCGGTTGACGCGGTGGAACAGCTTGCGGCCCATCTGCTCCTCGACCGTGCGGATGAGCTGACTGACGGCAGCGGCCGACACCGAAAGCTCTTCCGCCGCCGCGGCAAAGCTGCCTATACGGGCCGCAGCCTCGAAAGCTTGAAGCCCTTTGAGAGAAGGAGGTACGGCCATAATCACCGAATAGATAAGTTCAGCTTATCTAGATTGCAGAAATCGTCGTTTTTGGAAAGGTTGTTCATTGGCTACAGTGGGTTCATCAAACTCCAGTCTGGATCGAAGCACGTGGATCATCGTGACGTAATTTCATCGCTGACGCAGGAGGAGCGCAATCGGCTGACCGCCAAGTCTGATGTTGCGGGCCTCGTTCAGCTTGCTGCTCATTGGGGCGCGATCATGGTCGTCGGATCGCTGATCGCCGTCAAGGTGCCGTTCTGGCCACTGCTGATGCTGCCGCAAGGTATCCTCATCGTCTTCCTGTTCACGCTGCTGCACGAAACGGTCCATCGCACGGCCTTTGAGTCGCAATGGCTGAACGATGCCGTGGCGCGGGTGTGCAGCCTGGCGATCGCGCTGCCGGCGGACTGGTTTCGCTATTTCCATTTCGCCCACCATCGATACACGCAGGACCCGCAGAACGACCCGGAACTGGCCTTCCCCAAACCGGAGACATGGCGGCAATATCTCGTCCACATATCCGGCATCCCTTTGTGGTGGGGCCACCTCAAGACGCTTTATGCCAATGCGATGGACCGCGGCCGGGAAAGCTACGTTCCGCCAAAGGGCTATGACAAGGTGCGCATCGAGGCACGCGCCATGATTGCCTTTTACGCCGTGGTCCTTCTGCTGGCCGTCTATTTCCGGCTCTCGGTGCTTCTCTATGTCTGGATCTTGCCCGCTCTGTTGGGGCAGCCGTTTCTGCGCCTCTATCTCTTAGCCGAGCACGGCCGTTGTCCGTTCGTCGCCAACATGCTGGAGAACACCAGGACCACGCTGACCAACTGGCTGGTCCGCAGGCTGGCGTGGAACATGCCGTTCCATGCCGAGCATCATGCCTATCCAGGCGTGCCGTTTCATCAACTGCCGCGGTTTCATGCGCTGATCGAGCGGCATCTCAAGGTGGTCGAGCCCGGCTATGTCAGCTTCCACGGCAAATACATCGACACGCTGCGTTGACGATGGCCGGCCTCAGCCGGTCTGGCTGTGGAGCGCTCGGGATTTCAACAGACGCTGGATCTCGGCGGCCGTTGACGGCACGCCGATCAGATAGCCCTGCGCCTCTGTACAGCCATTGCCGCGCAGGATGTCGAGTTGCGCCTCGGTCTCGACCCCCTCGGCGGTGACAGTGATGCCAAGCTCGGCGCCCAGCCCGATGACGGTGCGAACGATCGCCGCGGCGTCACGATTGCCCAGGTCGTGGATGAACGAACGATCGATCTTGATCTTGTCGACGGGAAAACGCCTGAGATAGCCGAGCGAAGAATAGCCGATGCCGAAATCGTCCAGCGCGATACGGATGCCGAGTTCGCGCAACTGCCGCAGCGTCCTTAGCACCGCCTCGCTTTCGTCCATCAGCACGGTTTCGGTGATTTCAAGCTCCAACCGACCGGCTGGCACGCCGGAGAAAGCCAGCGCCGAGATGACGCTGCGGGCGAAGCTGCCGCTTTTAAGTTGCACGGCCGAGACATTGACCGCGACGCGCAGGCCGGCGGGCCAGTCGGCCGCCGCCGTGCAGGCTTTCCTCAGCGCCCATTCGCCAAGCGGCACGATCAATCCGGTGTCTTCGGCGACCGGAATGAAGCTGTCCGGCGCCACCGTGCCGCGTGTCGGCGAATGCCAGCGCATCAAGGCTTCCGCGCCGACGATCTCCCCGGATGCGATGTTCATGATGGGCTGGAAATCGAGGTCGAACTCCTGGCGCGGCAGCGCGGTCTCAAGGTCGACCTCCAGCGCACGCCGTGCCTGTACCATTGCGTCCATTCCGGGTTCGAAGAACCGATACAGATTGCGCCCTTCGCTCTTCGCCCGGTAAAGCGCTGTATCGGCGTTCCTCAGCAGCGTGTCGGCATCTCGGCCGTCGTCGGGGAAAACCGCGATACCCAGGCTGATTCCGATATGCATCTCGCGGCTCTTGTCGCGGAACGGTTTCCGATTGTCTCGACGATGCGCTTCGCGAGTTTTTCAGCACTGGCAATGCCCTTGAAATTGAACTGGATGATGACGAATTCATCGCCGCCGAAGCGGGCGACGACGTCGTTTTCATTATGCAGGCAGCGCTGTAGTCGCTCGGCCACGCTCTTCAGAAGCCAGTCGCCGGCCGGATGTCCCCAGGTGTCGTTGACCGCCTTGAAGCGATCGAGATCGAGCGAGAAGATCGCCAGCGGCGTGGCCGCCGTGTCCTCCAGCGCAAGGTCGAGCCGTTCGCGGAACATCGAGCGGTTGGGCAGGCCGGTCAGCATATCGTGATGCGCAAGATGGGTCATGCGCTCTTCGGTACGGCGGCGCTCCGTAACATCGTCGAAGGTCGCCACCCAACCGCCGCCGCTCATCGGCTGGCGGGTGACCAGAACCGTCCTGCCGTCGGTAAGATGCCGATAGGCCGAGTGCATTTTTCTCGCCACCAGGCAGGCCTCGGTCTTGGCGACTTCGCTGTCGACATCGATCTTCGTATAGATGCCGAGCTCCAGCAATCGTTCGAGCGCGTCGCGGTGCGTTGTTCCAAGCGGGAAGTCCGCCGCGGTGACGTTGTAGAGTTCTAGAAAACGCCCGTTGCGCACGATCATCTTGCCGTCGGCGTCATACATCAGCAGGCCTTGCGACATATTGGCAAGCGCTGCGTCGAAGCGGCGGTGCTGCTCTTTGAGGTCCTCTTGCGCGCGGCGCTGCTCAGTGATGTCCTCATAGATCGAGACCCAGCCGCCCAGAGCCAGAGGGCGGTGCGAGATGCTGACGATGCGGCCGTCCGACAGTGTTTCTTCGTAGGTCGAGGGCTTTGCCTGATCGATATAGGGTTTGCGGATGGCGTAGAGTTCGTCGGCGGTTTGCGAGGCGATGCCGATATCGACGCTGTGGCGCAGAATGTCGAGGAACCGGATGCCGGGCCTTATCACCCTGGTGTCGAGGCAAAAGATGTTTAGGTAGTTGCCGTTGCAGATGATCATCCGCTCGTCGGCGTCGAACATGCACAGGCCGTGCGACATGTTCTCGACCGCAGCCGAAAAGCGTTGGTTCTGCTCGCGCAGTTCGTCTTCCATGTGGCGGGAGCGGTCCATGCCTTCGGCCTCCCGTTTCGGGTTGGTCGAACCATCCTTGGCATCAGCGACGGGCATGAGCGCGCCTGCGGACCGTGATCGAACGCGCTATTGTGGCCGCCGCCGGTTAATTTAGCGTTTTTAGTCGATTGCGGTCGCCGAAACCTGGTGTCGCGATGTCTCGATCGCGGAAAACCGCTTCAGGAACGCATTTTGCGCCCAGGTCACCGAGCGTGGCGTGAAATCGAAGCGGTCGGCATTGAAGCCGCGCGGACGGCCGAAGAACTCGGTCGCCTCGGCGGTCGAAAAGCCGGCGAGCAGCGTTGCCTCGAAATAGGCGGCGATCTGGTCGGCGCGCTTGATCTCCTTGCGCAGCGCAGCACCCGGTTCCGGCAGCGAGAAGCGCAGATGGATGGCGCGCTGCAGCCGCAACTCACAATCCTTGTAGCTGCCGCCCATTACCGATTTGAACGGTGAGATCATGTCGCCGATGACATATTCGGGGGCGTCGTGCAGGAGGGCCGCCAGCTGGGCGTCGGCCGAAGCCTCGGGTACCAGGTCGCGGAACAGCGCTTCGACCAGCAGCGAGTGCTGGGCGACCGAAAAGGCATGCTCACCGCTGGTCTGGCCGTTCCAGCGGGCAACGCGGGCGAGCCCATGCGCAATGTCTGAAATCTCGATGTCGAGCGGCGAGGGGTCGAGCAGGTCGAGCCGGCGGCCCGACAGCATGCGCTGCCAGGCGCGTGCCGGTGCGCCGACGCGGTCGGCCGCCATCAGACCCCCTCCGCGCTGGCGGCTTCCTGCGGGAAGGTGAATTTTGCCCAACCGGGAATGGCCAGCGTAACTGGAACGTCCGCCGCCATGATCGGCAGATCGGCGTCGAGCGCCGCCTTGATCCGGTCGATACGGACAATCGCCAGACCAGCCGTGCCGGCAGTCGAGCCAAGCGTGCCAACCGGCCTGCCTTCGACGGTCAGCTCAGAGCCGGGCGCGGGCAGGGGCCGGTCGGCTGACACAATCAGCACGCGCCGCCTGGCGGTGCCGCGATGCTGCATGCGCGAGACGACCTCCTGGCCGACATAGCAGCCCTTCTTGAAGCCGACGCCACCGGTTTCGTCCAGCAGCACGTCGTGGGGGAAGGCGTCTCCGAGTTGGTAGTCGCTGCCGCTTTCGGCAATGCCGCCGGCAATGCGGAAGGCTTGCCACGCGGCAAGATCGCTGCGCTCATCTGTTTCGCCATAGGAACGCGTGACGGCACCCTTCGGAAAGCGTGTGTCGGCGGCTGCCGTTGAATCAGATTGTGAGGGTGTTGATTCATGTCCCCATGCGACGGTGACAAATGCCTGATCGGATTTTGCAATCTCGACCTTGGCGCGCAGTTTGTAGAGCGTCAGCCGGCGTATGAAATCGTCCGCTATGTCGGCACGGCATTCGAGCCGGAATGCATTCTCGCCGGTGCGCGAGATCAGGAAATCGAACAGGATCTTGCCTTGCGGCGTCAGCAGCGCACCGGGCTTGGCTTCGCCGGGAGCCAGAATGTCGAGATCGGTGGTCACGATGTTTTGCAAAAAATGCTCGGCATCCGGACCTGATACGGAAATGAGGGCGCGGTCTTTGAGCTGGGCAAAGGGCATGGGCGGAAAAGCAACCTGATCTTGCAAAATGGTCGGCCTTTACGTAAGCCGCTGGCACTCCCCCCGCAAGAGAGCATGGCCATGATCTACGACCTCATCCTGACAGGCGGCACAGTGGTCAACCATGACGGCGAAGGGGCTCGCGACATCGGCGTGAAGGACGGGCGCATCGCTGCCATCGGCGGTCTCCGCCAGGCCTCGGCCGGCGAGACGATCGACTGCCGCGGCCTGCATATCCTGCCGGGTGTCATCGACAGCCAGGTGCACTTTCGCGAGCCGGGACTGGAGCACAAGGAAGATTTGGAAACGGGGTCGCGCGCGGCCGTGCTTGGCGGCGTCACCGCCGTGTTCGAGATGCCCAACACCAATCCTTTGACCACCAGCGAGGCAGCGCTTGCCGACAAGGTCCGGCGCGGCACGGATCGCATGCATTGCGATTTCGCCTTCTGGGTCGGCGGTACCCGCGAAAACGCCGGGGATGTCGGCGAGCTTGAGCGGCTGCCGGGCGCTGCCGGGATCAAGGTTTTCATGGGCTCGTCCACTGGCGACCTGCTGGTCGAGGATGACGAGGGCGTGGCGTCGATCCTGAGAAACACGCGCCGGCGCGCCGCCTTTCATTCGGAAGACGAATTCCGGCTGCGCGAGCGTCTTGGCGAGCGCATCGAGGGCGACCCGGCATCGCACCCTGTCTGGCGCGACGAGATCGCCGCCTTACGCTGTACCGAACGGCTTGTACGCATCGCGCGCAGCGTTCGCGCCCGCATTCATGTCCTGCACATCTCGACGGCCGAGGAGATTGTGTTTCTCGAACAACACAAGGATGTCGCGACCTGCGAGGCAACGCCGCATCATTTGACGCTAAGCGCCGACGACTACGCACGCCTTGGCACGCTGATCCAGATGAACCCGCCGGTGCGCGCCGCCCGCCATCGCGACGGCGTCTGGCACGGCATTGCCCAAGGCGTCGTCGACGTGCTCGGCTCCGACCATGCGCCGCACACGCTGGCCGAGAAGGCCAAGCCGTATCCGGCCTCACCGTCGGGAATGACCGGCGTGCAGACGCTGGTGCCGATCATGCTCGACCACGTCAATGCCGGCCGGCTGACCTTGCAGCGCTTTGTCGACCTGTCCAGTCATGGCCCGCAGCGGATCTTCGGCATGGCCAGGAAAGGCCGCATCGCCGCCGGCTATGACGCCGACTTCACCATCGTAGACATGATGCGGCGCGAGATGATCACCAATGCGCAGGCCGGCTCGAAAGCCGGCTGGACGCCTTATGATGGCAGGGAAGTGACGGGTTGGCCGGTCGGCACCGTCATTCGAGGCCGACGTGTCATGTGGGAGGGCGAAATCGTCACGCCAGGCCAAGGCAAAGCGGTGGAGTTTTCCGAGGCATTGCCCGTCTAGGCTCCCGGATCTCTGCAAGGGCAGAGGCAGAAAGCTCAATCCCCGGCGACGAAGAACGACCACTGTCCGGCAGGCGTGATGCCGACACGGTAGAAGATATAGGCGCCGAACTGCTTCATATCATTGAAATCGCCGGCGGTGACGATCTTGAAGAGCTCGACCCGCTGCTTGGCGTCCAGCTTGTCCAGCGGCAGGGCGAAGAAATACGGCCACACATAGAGTTCTTGTGGCGTGCCGGCATCGAGGTGGACGTAGCCGGCATTAAGCACCTCCTCCAGGATGGCCAGAATCTCCTGGCCGTCTGGGTCTCCGGAGAGGCCCTTGAGGAAGGCGATGGCGTCGCCGTCTATGTCGGTCAGCGATATCTGTGTCATGCTCTCGCCCGTGCCGATCAACGGTCGCAGCTTTTCGATATCGCCGCCCTTGCAGGCTTCGACGATCAGATCGTGCATGCGCCGCACCGGTTCCGGCAGCTTGCCGAGATCGTAGACGACCTCAGGCACCGGCGTTTCCGGATCGACGCGCGGTCTGGTCACGCCGCCATCCGCCGGGCTGTCCGGCTCGGCTTCGGCAGGAGCAGTCGGCTGGCTGGCCGGCGGCGGTGTTCCGACCGGGTTGGGCATTGGCACGGCGCTTCCGGGGGGCGACATGTCGTCGTCGGCCGGCGGCGTGACTGTCGGGGGGAGCTCTTCGCGCTTGATTTCGCTCAGCGCATACACGGGGCTGCTCGCGAGACACACAAGCAGGGGAATCGCGGCACAGCAAGCGGCGAAGGAGATGCGAAGGATCAAGCCACACGGCTTGCCTGACATCGAAAAACTCACTGCCCGTTTCTCCCTGCTTCCGGGCATGACGCCCGAGCGGCATGTTCCCGTCAAAGAACCGGACGTCGGTTCAGTGCCGCAGCCGTTCAGGTTCGAAGGCGCCAGCAATCACCTTTTCACGCATACGGTCGAGCAGGGCAAGGGCCGAGGTCTCGCCATTGGCACGCAACATCTCGCCGAAGGCTGTTTCGAGCGCTGCTTCGGCGATGATCTCGGGCTCTATCCCGGCGGAGAGACCTTCCGCCCAGGCCTCGCTGTGGCTTTCCACGGCGGTCAGGCGTTTTTCTTCCCTGACCAGCGCGTCGATGTCGTTGACACCATGTTCCATAAGCGAATGTCCACCCTTTCAAGCTGCGATCCATCGATGTGGATCAGGCCTGATCTGTTCATTTCACACGCAGGGGCAATTAAGTATTTGTAAATACGACATTTTTTTGATCGTCTTTTACAAAGCCCGATTGCCTTGTGCGAAGCTGCGTTCAGCTCGAGTCAAACTTAGCCGATTGGGGCGGCCTGCGGGGCGAAAACCTTCAGTTTGAGTTAATTCCGCTTTCGCGCGGTAAGGTTTCGTTAATACTGTTGCAGAAGTGCAACATGAGGATTGCACCAAGATATCGCCTGGCACAAGCCGATATATCCGCTGTGCCCAGCAATGATCCGGATAGTTGTTGATGAGCGAGTGCCTAGTTGCCGTAACGCGAGGCGATATCGCGAGATAGCGTCTCGCCTTCCTTCATGTAGCGGCTGATGGCTTCGGTCGCCGAGGGCGTGCACCTCGTATAGGTGCCGCCGAAAGAGCGGTAGCCGCGATTGAAGCTGGCGATGAAGCGGGCGCGCCGCTCGGCGTCCGGATTTTCCGAATCGAGCAGTTTTGTCATCTCGACACGCCACTGCTCGCCCTTCTCGCCGCACAGATTGCGCAGGAAATGCAGCGAGCCCAGAACCTCCGCCAGCCGCATCAACCCAGGCTCGAACGGCGACTCGGCGCTGAGCGCGGGCCGTATCGAAACGGTCGTGCTGACGGAAAGACACACGGCGAGGAGCATGGATGGACGGTTCATAAGCCTTCTCTACCCAACGGCGTGGCTCTGCCAAACAGGATAAGTCTTTGTGGCGAAACAATTTGTCGCCTGCAAGGCGGTTTTCAGGGCAGCAGTCCGGCGTTTCTGCCAGGGGCCAACAAGTCTTCTGCGACCGCGAATACCGAGCCTGCTAGCGGCAGCGCCGCCATCTCGATGAGCGTATAGAAGGCCGCCGTCTCTGCATCGTCGCTGGCCACCGCCTCGCCGCCGGCATAGACGGCTCCGAAGACTGTGAGGAGATAGTCAACCGGGTGGCTGTCGTCCCTGCCGTCGATGTGGATTTCCCGAAGCCGGCGATAATCGGTGGCCCGCAAGCCGGTCTCTTCCAACAGTTCGCGAGCGATGGCTTGCTCCAGCGTTTCGTCGGGCTCGACCTTGCCGCCTGGAAAGGCATAGAGCCCCTGCGAGGGTTGCCGCGCCCGCTTGACCAGAAGCACGGTGTCTGCGCGCACGACGGCGACCGAAACTGCCGGAAGTGTCTTGCGCGCTTTGTTCATGGGTTCCCGATCAGGCGTGAAGCTGGTCTGTTGTGGAACCGCCAGCATGCGGAAGCTTTAGCGGTTGCGCAACGGCGGTTCTATCGCCACTTTCAAGCTGAACCATTCGAAGGGCGCCAATCGACCATGTGCGGACGTTTTGCCTTGACCGCGACGCCGGACCAGACTGCCGCCTTGCTAGGTTTGGCTGAACTGGAGGATTTCCCGGCGCGCTACAACATCGCACCAACCCAACCGATCCTGATGGCGGTCGCCGGCCCCCCGCAGGCGCCGGGCTCCAATCTGCCGGACCGGCAGCCGATGCTGGTGCGCTGGGGGCTGATTCCGACCTGGGTCAAGGATACCAGGGAATTTCCGCTGCTGTTCAACGCGCGCTCTGAAGGCGCAGCTGAGAAGGCCTCGTTCAAAGCCGCCATGCGCCATCGCCGCGCGCTGGTGCCGGCGTCGGGTTTTTACGAGTGGCGGCAAACTGGTGGCAAGAAGGGGCAGCCCTACTGGATCAGGCCTAGGCATGGCGGGTTGCTCGCCTTTGCCGGCTTGATCGAGACCTATGCCGAGCCGGGCGGTTCGGAAATGGACACCGGCGCTATCTTGACCGTCAACGCCAATGCCGACATCGCCCATATTCACGACCGCATGCCGGTGGTGATCGATCCCAGGGATTTCGCCCGCTGGCTGGATTGCCGCACGCTCGAGCCGCGCGATGTCGCCGACCTGTTGCGGCCGGCACAGCCTGATTTCTTCGAGGCAATTCCCGTCTCCGACCTCGTCAACAAGGTCGTCAACACCGGACCGGAGATCCAGGAGCGGGGCGAGATCGGGCCGGAGCCCGAAAAAGTCAAGCGCCAGAAGCCCGGCGCGGACGACAGTCAGCTGACGTTGTTTTAGCTGAGCTGTTCTTCAGGGCCGCATGTCAGCGCCCTCATGCCTGGCACCTTTGGCGCCAGCCACACACTGCTTCAGGCAGCGCGGGGCGATACGATCTTCTGCGCCGGCTTCTTCTTCTTCGCGGTGTGGAGAAGTGCGGCGACGATCGCGGCCGGGCCTATGGCGCGATAGTGGTTGGCCAGCGCCGGTTGCTTGGCGCGATTGGATTCCTGCTTGCTTCGGAGCATGTCTCTCTTCCCAGGTAACATTTTCGTGTCTGCGTTTGATGGCCGATTCTGACCAAATCGTGACGCCTGCTGATCTAGCCGGCGAATGTTTCATGACTGTGCCGACATGTTTAATAAAATGTTTCAGTGGCTCATTACCTGTGATCCAGCGACGTTTTTGCCGAAACTAGCGACTTGACGGCAACACTCGCCAAGGCGATAAAGCCGCCCATGAAAACGTCTTTCGCCATTTGTGGCATTTGCATTATTGGCTAGCCTCGCGCTGGTCCGGACGTTTTCGCCTCATCTTTCCCCAGATTGGACAAACGCCCCGGCCAGCAGGCTGGAGCCTGATTTGCGTCTTGGCGCGGGCTGGCTCCATCCAGATGAAAGATCTGAAACGGGAAGGCACGAATGTCTGACGCATCGCAGGGCCTGCGCCTCTACAACACGCTGACGCGGACGAAAGAGGATTTCGTCCCGATCGATCCGCTGAACGTGCGCATGTATGTCTGCGGTCCGACCGTCTACGACTTTGCCCATATCGGCAATGCCAGACCGGTGATCGTCTTCGACGTGCTGTTCCGCCTGCTGCGCCAAGTCTATGGCGAGGCGCACGTCACCTATGTGCGCAACATCACCGACGTCGACGACAAGATCAACGCGCGCGCTCTGCGCGACTTCGGCGGCGAGATCGCTTCCGGAACACTTTCGCTCAACGAGGCGATCAGGCGGGTCACCGAAAAGACCGCCGACCAGTTCCACAGCGATGTGGCGGTTCTCGGCTGCCTGGAGCCGACGGTCGAGCCGCGCGCCACCGAATTCGTCGAGCCCCGCGCCGACGGCAAAGTCGACATGATCACCTTGATTCAAAGCCTGATCGAACGCGGCCATGCCTATGTTGCCGCGGGCGAAGTCCTGTTCGATACGGCGTCGATGCCGGACTACGGCCAGCTGTCGAAGCGCAATCTCGACGAGCAGCAGGCTGGTGCTCGCGTCGCCGTCGACGCGCACAAGAAAAATCCCGGCGATTTTGTCCTGTGGAAGTTGTCGTCGCCGGAGGAGCCCGGCTGGAATTCGCCATGGGGCAGGGGTCGGCCGGGCTGGCACATCGAATGCTCGGCAATGTCGGCCGCCTATCTTGGCGAGGTGTTCGACATCCATGGCGGCGGCCTCGACCTGATCTTCCCGCACCATGAGAACGAGATCGCCCAGTCGCGCTGCGCCCATGGCACGGACGTGATGGCCAACATCTGGATGCACAACGGCTTCCTGCAGGTCGAAGGCCAGAAAATGTCGAAAAGCGTCGGCAATTTCTATTCGATCAACGAACTGCTGGAGACCGAGACCTTTGGCGGCCGCAAATGGCCGGGCGAGGTGCTGCGGCTGGCGATGCTGATGACGCACTACCGCGAACCAATCGACTTTTCCGTGCGCAAGCTGGAAGAGGCCGAGAACACGCTGCGCAAATGGAAGCGAGTAGCTGATGGAGCGCGTTATGAAACGGGCCCCCCTAGCAGCTTTGTTAAGGCACTTTCGGACGACCTTTCGACACCTCAGGCCTTTTACATATTGGCGGAGCTCGTTTCAGACGCGAGCAAAGGTCTGGGGTCGGAGGGCTCAGAAACGCCCTTTGTTGAAATTGATGGCGATCCAATAGACGTCGAATTTAAGTTGAATGCCGCTGCTGAGGTAAAGGCAGCTTTGTTATTTCTTGGTTTTGACTTTGCGGAAGCAAAAGTTGCCGAACATGCCATTGTTGAGGCAATTGAAACCCGACTTGCCCTCATAGCGTCGAAGAACTGGGCCGAGGCCGACCGCATCCGCGACGAACTGCTGGCGCAAGGTGTACAGTTGAAGGACGGTAAGGATCTGGTCACTGGCGAGCGAGTGACGACGTGGGAGGTCAAGCGGTGAGGTTGGCGCGAAACACTTTTGAAAGGTTGGCGGAGACCCTGGTGACAGCCGATCTCCCCCCTTGCGGGCCTGTTGCAAAATTGTGTGGATGTGATTCCCTGTTTTTGAACCAGGGATCTTGCGATGACGACGAAGCCGAGCGGTCAGTTC
>NZ_JAMYPL010000033.1:0-62579 GCF_040320355.1 Mesorhizobium sp. M0715
TTGGGCAGGCACAATCGCCATCCGCGTCGTGGATCTGACCACGGATGATGCACTGCTCAGGCTTCGGCTGGATCGGGCGGCAGGCGCCGTTTCTGACCTCGGTACCCCTTGGGCAGGCACAATCGCCATCCGCGTCGTGGATCTGACCACGGATGATGCACTGCTCAGGCTTCGGCTGGATCGGGCGGCAGGCACCATTGCGCACCTCGGTCCCTCTCGGGCAGACGCAGTCTCCATCGGCGTCGTGAACCTGACCACGGATCGTGCACTGCTCAGGCTTTGGCTGGATCGGGCGGCAGGCATTGCCCCTGATCTCGGTTCCCCTGGGGCAGACACAATCGCCATCCGCATTGTGGACCTGGCCACGGATGGTGCACTGCTCGGGCTTGTCGGTCCTGACACATCTGCCGTTCTCGAGCCCGGTTCCGCGTGGGCAGACGCAACGTCCGTCCTCGGTGCGGATCTGGCCTTCGAGCAGCACACAGCGCTTCGGCTGTTCCGGCTTCGGCACGATACCACCGCCCGGCGAGCACTGGCCGTTGCGGTAGGTGGTGCCTTCCGGGCAAACGCAGCGGCCGGCATCGTTCATGACGAAGCCTTGCGAGCATTCCTTCTTCGTCTCCTGGCTAATGGTGAAGGGATGGCAGGCATAGGCCTTGCCGCGATCGCCCTGCACATTGGCCTGATCGCCGCCAAGCACGTCGCCACCGCCTTGCACCCGTGTGTCGGGAGAGAGCACGCCGACGCAGTTCTGGCCGCTGACATTGCCCTGCAGATTGGCCAGGCGACCGTCGTCGGGAATGACCACGGTGACATGGTGCACCCGGCTTTCGCCGGCGCCGAGCGACAAATTGGCAATGCAGGACAGTGGCAAGGTTGCCGGTTCCGGCGAGCAGCCGAAGGGCGGATCGATCGACGTGATCTCAACGCCTTCGAGCCTACCGAGACCCTCCACGCCGATCGCATCGCCGATGCGGACCGGCCCGGAGAAGGCGGTCGCTCCGTCATTGGTAATGGTGATCTCGAACGAGCAGGGTTGGCCGAGCCTGCATTCGCGGTCGCCGGTCTTTTCGACACGGATGGTCGAAGAACCGCCGCCCTTGGCGCAGGCCTGGCCAAAGGGATAGACGACGTCGTCGCCCGGCGCCGGACCATACGAACCGCGCGCGCAGTTCTCGAACGCGCCATTGGCCGAGACCGTCACGTCGAAGTGGCGGCTGGTTCCAGGTACCATGACGGCACCGGGAATCTGGCACGACAGCGCGTTGGCCGGAACCGGTCCACACGCCCATTCCGCACCGTCAGGGGTGACGATCTGGATCTGGACAGGCGCGCCGCCGGCAACCAGCGTGGCGGCATCGTTGACCCGCACCGGGCCGGTGGGGGCAGCGGTGCCAAGGCTGATGACGGTGATGCGGCAAGAGATGACCGCAGCGCCGGCGAGCGAGCCGTTGCACACCTTGGTGATGCGCAAGGTCGGCTTGCCGCCATTGGGATGACGGAAGCGTTCCTTTGCGCAGGCCTTGTTGTTGGTGAGATCGTTTTCACCGGGGATGGGCTTCACCGTCGCGCAATTCTCGACAGTGTCCGACTGGTAGCCGGCCGGCATGACCGCCTTGACGACGATCGGCGTCGAGCCGCCCGGAGGCAGCGAGATGCCCGCATTGTCGCAGCGGAACAGCCCGGGGCCGGTTGGTGCGCAGGTCCATGGCGGGCTCGGGCCGAAGGTCGAGGAGGCTGGCGCGCCGCCGGGATAATTGTCGATGACCGTCAGCGGTCCATTGTAGGTGGCGCTGCCGTTGTTGATGATGTCGATCACGAAGTAGCAGATGCCGTCGGCCGTGCAGACCGGGATACGGGCACGCTTCTTCAGGATCAGGTCGACCTTCTTTTCGACCGGCGGCCGGCAGTCGCGGTCACGGTCGCCACGCCGGCAGACCGGGATCGAGGCACAGCCGCGGTCGTTCGACTGGCTGCCGAACAGTGGCTTGCCGCTGGCGCCGTAATTATAGGTGGCGCAGTTGCGCAAGACGCTGCCTTGCCAGCCTCCGGCCGGCTTGAAGCCGAGCTTGAGGTCGACGGAGGCCCCCGGATTGAGCGTGGTCACCGGATGGGTGCAAATCATAGGGGTGGTGCCGGGTACGCAGACCCAGGGCGGATTGGGCCCTGAATCGAGTGTCGAGCCGGCCGGCAGCGTCACCTCGTCGAGCACGATCTTGCCGTGGTAGGCACTGGTGCCGACATTGGTGACCCTGATGGTGAAGTCGCAGCCGCCGCCCATCGTGCAACGCGTCACGTCGGCGCGTTTCTCAACCTTGAGGTCGGGCTCCTTGTCCTTGGGCGGGCACCTCTGGTCACGCGGGATGACGATGTCGATGGTCTGCGTGCAGCACAGGCCCCAGCCTTCCTTCGGACCGGCATAGGTTTCGATGCCGGTGACGATGAGGTGGATGACGTCGCCGGGCGATGCGCCGACGATCTTCCAGTTGAGCACACCGCCGCCCGCCGGCACCAGTTGCGTGTCGGGGATGATGGTGATGCCTGATGTGGTCGTCGAAACCTGCACCCATTTGCCGCCCATCTCCGGGCCGACCGGCATGTGGTAGATGAAGGCACCGCCGCCGGGCACGCAATCGACCGTGCCGCGTTCCACCTTGAAGCATTCCTTGCCGGGAGGTGGCGGCGGTGGGTTGCACTTGGTGACGTCGATCTTGATCGAGGTCTTCACGCCGGTCTTGAAATCGCCGTCGTCGGGCTTGCTCGGATCCTGCGACGGGATGATGGTCCCGGTGCCCGGTCCGGCGGTCACCTTGATCATCCCCTGGTTGTCGACGATCGTCGGCGCGGGAAATGCCGCATGATCGATCTTGGCCGTGATCTTGAAGTTGATGACGCGCTCGTTGGGAGCGCCGGCGCCGTCGAGATCGGAAGTGGAGATGCGGAAGTCTGAAACAACAGCGGTATCGTTGGGACCCGCCGAGGTGCTGATCGTCGCGCCCGGCAGTGGTCCGCCGGATGAATCCGTGCCGTCGCCGGACACATTGACGTTGACGATCTCAAGGCCGTGCGGAAGCTGGTCCTTGAAGTCGACCCGGACCTTCTTCAGCCTGGCCTCAAGGCTCGGGTCGGCAAGGCCCTGCGGATCGCCGCGCAGGCCGAAGCTCAGCGAATAGACGACGTAGTCGCAGCCTCGTTGAGTGCCTTTCTTGGTGAAGAAGGGCACGACCCGGTCGGGCCTCGGAGTGATGACGCGCGAACTGTCGAGATCGAGCTTCAGCTCCGGGGTGATCGGGGCAGCGCCTTCCGCAAAGCCTTGCACCGGGGTTAGCATGGCGACCGCGATACCGGCCGCCATCAGCCAGCGCGCGCCGCGCCTGGCGTATGACAGGGGTTTCATGATCGTCTCCACGATGGTTTCTTGAGTGTTGGTTGCGAATGGGGAGAGTGCGAGATTTTTCATCTTCCCCTCCTCAACGTTCGCAGCTGACGGCTGGGGTTCGGAGCGGCAAGATCATCTTGCAGCAAGGGTAGTAGCCACCCTTGTCCTTGTCGGACTTCCTGTAGAAGCAAAGTCCAACATCCACTCTGTCGCCCGGATAGTGGCCAGTAATGTCGATCGTGTAAGGCTGGCCGGGCGCATGCGACTGGGATGATGTCACCCCGACGCCTGGCGTCCTGGACTTTGTCTCATTCGAAGGTTGGGCCTTTATCGAATCGCCGCCGAAGCCGGCACGGTCATGGAGATAGAGATCGGCCTGGAGGCCGCGAGGCGTACAGTAATACCTGATATCCTCGACATGGATGCACGGAGGCAGATTGCCGGGCGGTGGGAAGTCCGGCGGGTAGAAGGGGGGCAGGTAGCCGCCCGGGATTTCTTCATAATAGCCGGCGCGGCCCTCGCAAGGATGCCAGACGGCAACGTCGCCGACATGACCCTCGACCTCCGGGTCTTCGAAATAGCCGTCGAAGTCGACGAACCAGGAGCCGAAGGGCGGCACATTGGCCGGCTTGACCAGCTCTTTCGGCGTGATCTGCACGCCGTGCACGGCGAGCGGCCCGCCGGCGGCGAGCTGTTCGGCGAGAGCCGGATTGTCGCGCAATTTGTCGCCGGTGTTGACCAGCGTCTGCGTGCAGACCGATGTGTCGAGAGTGCCGTCGGAATCATAGCCATACTGCAGGTCGAGACCGCCGGCCGACTGCCGGTTGCCCTGCGGGAAGCCGACCGCATATTCCTGCGGCACTTCGACCCAGACCGATTCCGTTTCCGGATCGTCCGGGTTCTCTCTGAAGTAGCGGATGACCTCGCCCTTGCCGGAATCGGCGAACTGGCTGTAATCGTAGCGGTTCTCGACCGGGCCGCGCTGGGCCAGGTACATGAAGCCGCTGTTGTCGAAGGCGATGTCGGTGACGGCGTAGTCCTTGTCGGCCTTGACCGTCAGTTCCCAACGCGGGTCGCCGGCAAAACTGCCGTTGCGGGCAATGCCCACCGACCAGATTTCAGACTTTTCACCGACCGAATAATAAAGCCGGCCGCCATGATAGGAGACGGCCCAGATGCGGCGCTCGTCCTGCGTGTAGCCCCAGCTGTCGGGGTCTTCGCTGTCGAAAGCCGCACCCTGTATGTCCATCACCGAACCATCGTCGGCGATCGGAGCTAGCCCATGCGCCGGGCGCCCGGCAACGCCGTGGTCGAAGCTGTCGATCAGCGTACCGGTGGCATCGATGCGATGGATCAGGCCGGTGTCGAGATCGGAAGCGAAGAACTGGCGATGAGCGGCGTCGAAGGTGAGATTGCCGATACCGGGACCGCTGTTGGTGTCGATGTCGGCAAACTTGGAGACCTGGCCGGTGATGCCGTCGATTTTCCAGATGGTGCCCGGCCCGCCACCGTTTTCGGTGCCGAACTGGCCGTCCATGAAGGTGGCGCCGGCCGCGCCGCGGCGTTGCCGCTCGGGGCGGCCGTCATCATCGGCGTCAAGGGTGACGATACGGATGCCGTGCAGCGAGGTGGCGCCGGCATAGAGATTGGGAATGCCCGATGGAACGCCGTCGCGCACGCCGTCATCATAGGTGACGCCGAACACCTGGCCGATCTGCTCCGCCGTCACCTCGAGGGGCGGCGGGGTGTTGACCAGTTGCCCGGAGGCCGGGCCGCCCAGATGCGAGACGTCGAACACGCGCAAGGTGGCGCGCGTGGTGTCGATGAAGGTTTCGTCGACCGGATCGACGCCGGGCGGCAGGCCCCCTTTTTCGGAATCAGGGGGGTCGAAATTGGGAATGACGGTGCCGGAAAACCCGGTCACCGCCATCGAACCGGGATAGATGATCCGGGTTTCCTGCGCCTGGGCGGCGCCCAGCCACAGGCCGAGTGCCAGCGCCAGCAACCCGCCTGGATGCACAGCGCGGCGCAAGCCGCCATCAAGAGACGACACGAACGAGCCGCGGATGCGAGACATGACACTACCCCCCGTAGTCGACGGGAGAACGTCGGGTCTGGCCGCGCAAATCAGGGCAAGGCGCGGCGGTCCGGCTCGTTCTTCCCTGATCGAATTGTCTGCTTTCCTCAAAATCACGATACGCCTGCTCTTACGCAGGGTCAACGGAATCAGCGGAAAGCCCAGCGCATCGACCTCGTCCCGAAGGCGGTGGTCGCGCCGAGCTCCTGTTGTTCCCGGAGACCGCAGAGCCTCTGGGTTATTGGTCATGGGGGGCTTCCTTTCCGGGCCGCACCATGCGGCACCTGGAGATCAGTCGCGGGCGGAAGTGGAAAGGTTCATGGAAGCCTTGCGCAGAATGCTTGCGCGCGATGCCGCCTGTTCTTATATACGCGCCAAGCCGTTCGGCGCCGGAATGCCGGTTGCCGGAACGGGATTTCTTGTGAACAGGGGCTTTCGTCGGAACGCCTGTACGGGTCCTGAGAGCCTGCTTAGCGGAGAGACTAGAAAAATGGCAAAAGTAATCGGTATCGATCTCGGCACCACCAACTCCTGCATCGCCATCATGGATGGCAAGGAGCCGAAGGTAATCGAGAATGCGGAAGGCGCGCGCACGACGCCTTCCATCGTCGCCATCTCGGGCGACGACGAACGTCTGGTCGGCCAGCCGGCCAAGCGCCAGGCGGTCACCAATCCTGAAAACACCATCTTCGCGGTCAAGCGCCTGATCGGCCGCCGCTATGACGATCCGGTGACGGAGAAGGACAAGAAGCTTGTCCCCTACAAGATCGTCAAGGGCGACAATGGCGATGCCTGGGTCGAGGCCGGCGGCAGGAAGCAGTCGCCCTCGCAGATCTCGGCCATGATCCTGCAGAAGATGAAGGAGACGGCGGAAGCCTATCTCGGCGAAAAGGTCGAGAAGGCGGTCATCACCGTTCCAGCCTATTTCAACGACGCCCAGCGCCAGGCGACCAAGGACGCCGGCAAGATCGCCGGCCTTGAAGTGCTGCGCATCATCAACGAGCCGACCGCGGCAGCGCTTGCCTATGGCCTCGACAAGAAGGAAGGCAAGACCATTGCCGTCTATGACCTTGGCGGCGGCACGTTCGATATTTCGGTGCTCGAAATCGGCGACGGCGTGTTCGAGGTCAAGTCGACCAATGGCGACACCTTCCTCGGCGGCGAGGATTTCGACATGCGCCTGGTCGAATACCTGGCGGCCGAGTTCAAGAAGGAACAGGGTATCGACCTGAAGAACGACAAGCTTGCCCTGCAGCGCCTCAAGGAGGCGGCTGAAAAGGCCAAGATCGAGCTGTCGTCGACCACCCAGACCGAGATCAACCTGCCCTTCATCACCGCCGACGCGACCGGGCCGAAGCACCTGACGCTGAAGCTGACGCGCGCCAAGTTCGAGCAGCTGGTCGACGACCTGGTCCAGCGCACGATTGCCCCTTGCAAGGCGGCGCTCAAGGATGCCGGCCTGAAGGCCGGCGAGATCGACGAAGTCGTCCTGGTCGGCGGCATGACCCGCATGCCCAAGATCCAGGAGATCGTGAAGCAGTTCTTCGGCAAGGAGCCGCACAAGGGCGTCAATCCGGATGAAGTCGTTGCTCTCGGCGCCGCCATCCAGGCCGGCGTGCTGCAGGGCGACGTCAAGGACGTGCTGTTGCTCGACGTGACGCCGCTGTCGCTCGGCATCGAGACGCTGGGTGGCGTGTTCACCCGCCTGATCGAGCGCAACACGACGATCCCGACCAAGAAGAGCCAGGTGTTCTCGACGGCCGAGGACTCACAGTCGGCCGTGACCATCCGGGTTTTCCAGGGTGAGCGTGAAATGGCCGCCGACAACAAGGCGCTCGGCCAGTTCGACCTGGTCGGCATTCCGCCGGCGCCGCGCGGCGTGCCGCAGATCGAGGTCACCTTCGATATCGACGCCAACGGCATCGTCAACGTTTCGGCCAAGGACAAGGGCACCGGCAAGGAGCACCAGATCCGCATCCAGGCATCGGGCGGTCTTTCGGACGCCGACATCGAGAAGATGGTCAAGGACGCCGAGGCCAATGCCGAGACCGACAAGAAGCGGCGTGCGCTGGTCGAGGCCCGCAACCAGGCCGAAGCGCTGCTGCATTCCTCGGAGAAGTCGCTGAAGGAATATGGCGACAAGGTTTCGGAAGGCGAGCGCACGGCGATCTCCGACGCGATCGCGGCGCTTAAGACCGCGACCGAAGGCGACGACCCGGCCGACATCGAAGCCAAGAGCCAGGCGCTTGCCGAGGCTTCGATGAAGCTTGGCCAGGCCATGTACGAGGCTTCGCAGAAGGAAGCGGCGGAAGCCGACGCCAAGGCGGACGCCGCCAAGGACAGTGACGTTGTGGACGCCGATTTCGAGGAAATCGACGAGGACGACGACAAGAAGAAGTCGGCCTGAACCGTTTGACGGCAAGATAAAGCGAAAAGCCCGGCGAAGGCCGGGCTTTTTTGCAACCCCTTGCAGAAAAACAGCGGGCCTTGCTGAAAAAATGCAGGCAAGGCCGCGTCGACACTGGCATCGCCCTTCCATCGCACCTAAATCGAAGCGTCAGTGCCGGCAAGAGACGCAACAATGCTTCAAGACGTTGAGCATCCGGACAGCGGGAAAAAATGAAAGCTGATTTCTACGAGACGCTGGGCGTCCAAAAAGGCGCCGACGAGAAGGAGCTCAAGAGCGCTTTTCGCAAGCTCGCGATGCAGTTCCATCCCGACCGCAACCCCGGCGATCATTCCTGCGAGCACAAGTTCAAGGAAATCAACGAAGCCTACGAGACGCTGAAGGACCCGCAGAAGCGCGCGGCCTATGACCGCTTCGGCCACGCCGCCTTCGAACAGGGCGGAATGAATGGCGGCGCGCAAGGTTTCGGCGCCGGCGGTTTCGCCGATATCTTCGAGGACATTTTCGGCGACATGATGGGCGGGCGCCAGCGCCGCTCGTCGGGCGGCCGCGAGCGCGGCGCCGACCTGCGTTATAACATGGAAATCACCCTGGAAGAGGCTTTTGCCGGCAAGACCGCGCAGATCCGGGTGCCGGCGTCGATCTCCTGCTCCGAATGTTCGGGCAGCGGCGCCAAGCCCGGCACCCAGCCTGTCACCTGCTCGATGTGCAACGGCCACGGCAAGGTGCGCGCCACGCAAGGGTTCTTTTCGATCGAGCGGACCTGCCCGCAATGCCAGGGGCGCGGCCAGACGATCAAGGATCCGTGCCCGAAATGCGCCGGCCAGGGCCGCGTCACCGAGGAGCGTTCGCTGTCGGTCAACATCCCGGCCGGCATCGAGGACGGCACCCGCATCCGTCTTGCCAATGAGGGCGAAGCCGGCCTGCGCGGCGGGCCATCGGGCGATCTCTATATTTTCCTGGCGGTCAAACCGCACGAGTTCTTCCAACGCGACGGCGCCGACCTGTATTGCAAGGTGCCGATCTCGATGACCACAGCCGCCCTTGGCGGCTCCTTCGAGGTGACGACGCTGGACGGGACGCAGACCAAGGTCAAGGTGACCGAAGGCACGCAGAACGGGCGCCAGTTCCGCCTCAAGGGCAAGGGCATGCCTGTGCTGCGCCAGCCCAATATCGGCGACCTCTACATCCAGACCGCGGTCGAGACGCCGCAGAACCTCACCCGCCGCCAGCGCGAACTGCTGGAGGAGTTCGAACAGCTCTCCTCGCAGGACAATTCGCCACAATCGAGCGGCTTTTTCGCCCGCATGAAGGATTTCTTCGAGTCGTTCGGCGAACGTTGATGCACTTTGGCCCGCCTAAGCCGATTTGCAACGCGTAAATCCTTGAATCTCGTCACCCCTTGAGACGCGACGAAAATTATCTTATCCACGACATGCGTCCGGCCGCGCCTTGCCTAGCACCGCTCAGGTGCTAAGTAACTTGCGGGGAGCGCTGAGGAGAGCTTGCATGACACGTGGCCCTGGACTGCGGAAGGCGCTTGTCGAAAAGTTCGACGACGAACTCAAATTCTTCAAGGGCTGGATCGACAAGCCGAAGGCGGTTGGTTCGATCGTGCCGACCAGTTCGGTCACCGCGCGCAAGATGGCCTCGATCGTCAATCCTAAATCCGGCCTGCCGGTGCTCGAGGTCGGTCCCGGTACCGGCGTCATCACCCGCGCCATCCTGGCCCAGGGCGTGCGGCCCGAGAACCTCTACGCAGTCGAGTATTCCACGGATTTCGTCCGTCACCTGCGGCGACTCTATCCCGGCGTCAACGTCATCGAGGGCGACGCCTTCAACCTCAACGCCACGCTTGGCGACAAGAGCGGGATGATCTTCGATTCCGTCGTTTCCGGCGTGCCGCTGCTCAACTTCCCGGTCGCCCAGCGCATTGCCTATATCGAAAGCCTGCTCGACCGCATCCCGGCCGGACGGCCGATCGTGCAGCTGACCTACGGCCCGATGTCGCCGATCCCGGCCGGCCGTGGCAATTATACGGTCAAGCATTTCGATTTCATCCTCCGCAACATCCCGCCGACCCAGCTGTGGATCTACCGCCGCGAAGCGCATTAATTTCTCGGCGCAGGGTTGTTCGCGGATCGCCAGTGCTCACCGCATACCTTGGCGATGGCGGGAACGTCCCTCGCTTCGTCATCCACGGGCGGAGCAAGGAGCGCAGCGACGCAGCGCAGACCCGAGGATCCATGCCGCGACTTCCGAGCGCCGCTACGGCGCAGAATTCTGTTCCGCTGCACTCCTGGATAGCTGTCACGGAATGGATTCCAGGGTCTCCACGACGGAGCTTCGCTCCTGCTTCGCCCAAGGATGACGAAGTTGGCGTTGATTTGCTCGATCCTTGGCTGTACCTGTCCGGGAACAAGGGTGGCCAATGGCAGTGATCCCGAAAATCCTCGTCTTCGCCGGCTCGGTTCGCAGCGGCGCCTATAGCGGCAGGACCGCCGACGTGGCGCAGAAGGAACTCGCCATGCAGGGCGCCGAGGTGACCCGCATCTCGCTTGCCGACTACCCCCTGCCGATCATGGACGAGGATTTGGAAAAGGAAAAAGGCGTTCCTGAAAACGCCCAGAAACTTGGCCGTCTGGTGATCGCCCATGACGGGCTGCTGATCGCCACGCCCGAATATAACGGCTCCATTCCGCCGCTGCTCAAGAACACGATCGACTGGGTGAGCCGGGTGCGCAGGGATGGCGGCCGGCCGGTGAGGCCGCTGGCCGGCAAGGTCGCCGGCCTCTGTTCGTCCTCCAGCGGGCACTTTGCCGGCATCCGCTGCATCAACCATCTGCGCGCGGTGCTGGTGCGCTGCCAGATGGAGGTGGTGACGCCGGAATGCTCGGTGCCCGACGGCGGCGGCGCCTTCGACGAGGATGGAAACTTCCGTGACGAAAGACTGCACAAATCGATGGAGCACCTATGCCGCACCCTGATCGAAACCTCGCGCATGCTGTCCACCCGGATCGAGGCGTGATCGCAACGACGATGCAGGCACAATCCATACAGGCACGATCCATGCAGGAAAGACTGATAGTCGGCCTCGATGTCCCGACCGTGAGGGAGGCCGAGCAGGCGGTGCGCGAACTCGACGGCGTCGTCTCCTTCTACAAGATCGGCTACCAGCTTGCCTTCGCCGGCGGGCTCGATTTCGCCAGGGAACTGGCCAGCGGCGGCACCAAGGTTTTCCTCGACATGAAGCTGCTCGACATCGACCACACGGTGGCCAAGGGCGTCGAGAACATCGTCAAGATGGGCATGACCATGCTGACCATCCACGCCTATCCGAAGGCTATGCAGGCCGCCGTAGAGGCGGCCAGAGGCAGCGATCTTTGCCTGCTTGCGGTCAGCGTGCTGACCTCGATGGACGAGCAGGACATGATCGACGTCGGCTATGAGTACGACCCGCATACGCTGGTGCTGCGGCGCTCGGAACAGGCGCTGCATGCCGGCATGGGGGGCATCGTCTGCTCGGCCGCGGAAGCCGAAGCGGTGCGCCGCATCGTCGGCCCCGACATGGCGGTGGTGACGCCCGGCATCCGGCCGGCGGGCAGCGATCATGGCGACCAGAAGCGCGTGGTGACGCCGGGCCAGGCGATCCGCAACGGCGCCAGCCATCTCGTCGTCGGCAGGCCTATCATTGCTGCGGCCAACAAACGGGAAGCGGCCGAAGCCATCCTCGACGAGATGCGCTCGGCCTGAGATTTCCAAGAACAAGTTCGGAGACCAAGAAAATGCCCAAGGGATACTGGATCGCCCGTGTCGATGTGCGCGACGCGGAAGGCTACAAGGACTACGTCGCCGCCGCCAAGCCTGCCTTCGAGCGCTTCGGCGCGAAGTTCCTGGCGCGCGGCGGAGAGCATGAAAAGGCCGAAGGCCCCGGCCGGGCACGCAATGTCATCATAGAGTTCGAATCGCTCGCCGCCGCGCATGATTGCTACCATTCGCCGGAATACCAGCGCGCCGTCGCCATCCGTCAGAAGGTCGCCGACGGCGAGATCGTTCTGGTCGAGGGCGCCTAAAATCCGCCTCGAGCAGTTTTGACGAATCGCGGGTGTGACGGACGGCATACCTTGGCGATTGCCGCAAACGCCCAGCGCCTTCGTCATCCACGGGCGAAGCAAGGAGCGTAGCGACGCAGCGCAGACCCGAGGATCCATGCCGCGACTTCAAAGCGTTGCAGCGGTGTAGAATTCTGCTCCGCTGCATTCTTCGGCCAAGGTCGCGGCATGGATCCCAGAGTCTCCGCGACGGAGCTTCGCTCCTGCTTCGCCCTAGGATGACGAAGTTGGGAGGCTTCGGCCAATCTCGAACGCTTAGGATGGTCCACCAACGAACGATGAAATCTCGGCCGTCGATAGGCATCCTGTCAAATCCCTGCTGCAGCGCTAGTAGCAGGACTTCAGACGAAATCCTGCAGGTTTACGTCCGCAGTTTGGCGCCGCTAAGCAGGGCTCCGACATCAGGTACATGGCCGGGGCGGCCCATCGCGCAATCAACGTCCGAGTCCGAATAGCCGCATCCAGTCTTGCGATGCGGGGCGAACTGTAGGTTGACATGCAGGTATTTACCTGCATATTATGCCTTACAACAGAGTGAGGCAGATGGACGCCGACAAGGTTTTCAAAGCGCTGGGCGACCCGACACGCAGAAGGCTGCTTGACCTTCTGTGCGAGCAGAACGGGCAGACGCTCGGTCAGCTTTGCGAAAACCTGGACATGGCCAGGCAATCCGCCACCCAGCACCTCGATCTGCTGGAGGCGGCCAATCTGGTGAGCACGGTCAAGCGCGGCCGCGAAAAGCTGCATTTCATCAATCCCGTGCCCTTGCACGAAGTCTACGAGCGCTGGGTACGGAAATTCGAACGGCAGCGGCTCAGCCTGCTGCACGACCTGAAGCAAGAACTCGAAGGAGAAGACCAATGACCAGGGAAACGACCAGCTTTGTCTACGTGACCTATATCCGCTCGACGCCGCAGAAGGTGTTCGAGGCCATAATCAAGCCCGATGTCGCAAAGCGCTACTGGGGTCACGAGAACGTCTCCGAATGGACGCCGGGCTCGAAATGGGAGCATATCCGCGCCAATGACGAACGGACCGTCGAACTCGTCGGCAATGTCGTCGAGGTTTCGCCGCCGACCCGCCTCGTCATCACCTGGGCGAACGCTTCGCAGGCCGACGATCCGTCAAAAACGAGCCGGGTGACGTTCGCCATCGAGGAATACGACACCATGGTGCGGCTGACCGTCAGCCATGACGAACTCGAAGCCGGTAGCGGCATGGCGAAAGGCGTCAGCCAGGGCTGGCCGGCGGTGCTGTCGAGCATGAAATCCTTCCTCGAAACCGGCAGCGGCATCGACATTTTCGCCAAGCCGAAATCAGCCCTGATCGCCGCGGGAGAATAACGATGACCAAACGCTATACCGGCGGCTGCGCATGCGGCGCGATCCGTTACGAAACCAATGACGAGCCGATCTTCCAGAACCACTGCCAGTGCAGCGATTGCCAGAAGCGCTCAGGCACCGGCCACGGATCCTACCTGACCTTCGGCCAGCGCACCGATATGGCAATTACCGGGGAGGTGAGCACCTGGCGCGTGGCGGGCGCCAGCGGCAATGAAAAAATCCACACCTTCTGTCCAACCTGCGGAACGCCGGTCTTTTTGATATCCGTCGCCATGCCGGAATTCATAGCGGTCCACGCGGCCAGCCTCGACGATCCGGAACAGTTCAGCCCGCAGATGGTGACCTACACGAGCCACGGCCATGCCTGGGACAAGATGGATCCGTCCTTGCAGGCGGCCGAGCGAATGCCTGGCGGGTAGCGTCTGCTGGTTAGCCCGCCGACACAAGGCGCACAGCTATCGGTCGACACCGGTCAGCCGGCTGGCCGCAGTTTCGGCCATGGCGTCGGCCAGATCGAGGCCCCATTGCTGGCGGCAATAGGCGCGAAAATCGAAGCAGGGCAGGCCGGGGCAAACCTCGAACTCGATGAGGTGGACGGTGTCGTCGGCCTCGACCCTGAGATCGATGGAAAACACATCGCGCAGGCCGAGCCCGCTCATCAGCCGCCCGGCGATCGCACGTATCGTGGCGTCGGCGGCCGGCTGGCTGTCGGCAACCGCAACGAGCTCCGGTTCGGCGTAATGTCCCTCCGCCTTCGCTGCCTCGCCGGTGTCGCCGTAGAGCGCCAGGCTGTCCGCCATGGTCTGGAAATCGGCGCCTGAATCGACAAAAGCCACGCCAAGCGCTTCGACCCCGGCGCCTGGCACCAGGCCGAGGAAACTGGCGCGCACGTTGCGGCCGGCGACATAGGGCTGGACGACGACATCGTCGCGATAGGCCGAAAAGACGCGCCGGCTGAGTTCCAAAGCGTGGGCGAGATCGCAACAGCGCGAATCCGGCCAGATGCCGATCTTGGCGCCGAGCCGGTTGGGCTTGACGAACCAGCCGGCGGGCGAGGCCGGCGGCTCGACCAGCCATTGGCCGTCGCGCGCAAGCCCGGCCTGCGGCACCGGCAGGCCGAGTGCGCCGAGCACGGCGCCGGAGCGGAACTTGTCCTGGCAGAGCGCGAACAGCGCATCATCTGCGCCGATCGTCTTGAAACCGCCCAATCGCGCCAGAGCGGGCGCCGCGCCGCCGCGAAAATAGGCGATGCCGTCGGTCAGCGTCCAGACCAGCGTTGTGCTGGGATGCTCGCCGGCGAGCACGCCGGTGGCCTCGTCCAGCGCCACCGGCCTGAACGACAGGCCGCGTGCCTGGCAGGCACGGCCAAGCACGTCGAATTCGGGGGCGAGGTCGGTCGACTGCGCCAGATAGGACGCGATTTCGCCGGCGCGCTGCGGTGCATGACCGTCGGCGACCAGACGGTCCAGGCAGGCCTTTTCCGGCTCATGGACGAGGATCAGTTTCGGCTTGCGGCTGGGCATGAGATGACGATCCCCGGCAGTAGGATTGCCTACCATCGCATGGTCAAGGCGTCAGGCTCTCGTGAAACCGACATGGCGCGGGCGGTTGCGTGACAACGCACCGTCCAACCGCAGAATCCAGTTCGCTCAGGCGATCAGCACGCGCGGCTCGAAGCGGCCGTTGACGGGAATGTCGAGCAGAAAGGTCATGCCGCCCTGCAGATCCAGCAGACGCTGCTTCTCATCCTTGCCCGACCAGGCGGAGGTGACCGCCAGCCGGTCGGCCTTGGCGCCGACAAAGGCCGGGCAGGACGGTTGCGTCACCGGCATGGCGACCGTGCGGACGAGCTTGCCGTCGGGTCCGTAGGCTTCGATGACGCTGCCGCCCCAGACGGCGTTCCACAGGATGCCGTCGCGGTCGAGCACGGATCCGTCAATATAGCCCTTGGCCGAGCGGTGATCGACGAACAGCTTTGGCTCACCGGCAGGCAGGCCGGTCGCCGGGTCGCAGGCGACGCGCATCAGCAGCCCGGTCGAGGTGTCGGTGTAGTAGGCGATTGCGCCATCCTCGGTAAAACAGATCGAATTGGAGACGGTGATGTCCGAAAACAGCCGGCGCAGTTCGCCTCTGAAAAACCAGTAGATCGAACCCGCACCCTTTTCCTCGCCCTTGCCCATGGTGCCCATCCACAAGGCGCCGCAGGGGTGGACCCGGGAATCGTTGGAGCGCGTAACCGGATTGCCGGCCTCGACAGGCGTGTGCAGCGTCAGTTTGCCGGTCGCGACGTCGCGCACATAAAGGCCGGTCTCGGCGGCGATAAGCTGGCGCTTGTCGTCGATGACGGCGATGGCGCTCGCCATCTGGCCAAGCTCATGGACGGTGGTCGCGCCGCCGGACAGCCGCTTTTCCAGGAGCTGGCTGTTGACGATGTCGAACCAATACAGCGTATCGGTGGCGGGATCGTAGCTCGGCCCTTCGCCGAGCTGGCAGACGTGGTCGGAAAAAACCGAAACGATCGCTTCGCTCATCCTGCTTCTCCGAACGCCGCATCCCAGGCTGTCACCGCCGCCTCGGCCCGCGCGGCCACCTCGTCGACGCTCATGCCCGGCTTGAACAGGCTGGATCCCAGTCCAAAGGCGGTAACGCCGGCCGCCTTGTAGCCGGCAAAATCTTTTTCGGAGACGCCGCCGACGGCACCGACCAGCGTCTGCGCCGGCAACACAGCGCGCATCGCTGAAATGCCGCCGGCACCCAGCACGCTCGCCGGGAAAAATTTCAGGGCTGAGGCGCCGAGCTTGATCGCCAGCAAGGCTTCGGTCGGCGTGAACACGCCGGGCATCGTCACCATGCCGTAATGCATGGCGCGCGCCATGACCTCGGCATCGATGTTGGGACTGACCAGCAGCCGCCCGCCCGCCTTGTGCAGACCATCGACATCGGCTGGCGTCAGCACTGTGCCGGCGCCGACCAGCGCCGTTTTCGGCAGCACTTGGACGATGCGGGCGATCGACGAGAACGGTTGCGGTGAGTTCAGCGGCACTTCGATCGCCTCGATGCCGGCGTCGAACAGCGCCTGGCCCATGGCCATCGCCTCGGTGGGCTTGAGCCCGCGAAGGATGGCGACCAGCCCGCGCTTGAGTTTTGGAAACGGTGCGGTCTGGCTCATCGGGCTGCTCCAATTCTAGCGATCATGCCGTTCTCACGCGCCGCCTCGACGAGACCTGCACGCACAGCCTCGTCGGCGTCGACGGCCCGAACCTCGAGGCCGGCAAGGCCAAGTGCCTCGCTGTACAGCGTTTCCAGCGCGCCGGACGCAATCAGCACCACGGGTTCGGCGCCGGCGCCATGCCGGCGGCTGGCGGAGGCGATCTCGCCGCCGATCAGAAGGCCGGACAGGCAGGCGGCGGCATCGTCGGCTTTCAAATCCTGCAGCAGGCCGGCGGCGCGGATGGAAAACAGCCGCGAGGTGACATCGCCACCATCGGCCAATGCGGTTTCGCACCAGCGGCGGAAGAACGGATTGTCCGATGTGACCGGCTTGGGTTGCTCGCCGAGCGAATGGCGCAGGATCGAATGCGCGGCAAGCACCGAAAACAGCTCGCCGGTCGGCCAGGTGCCGAAGCCGGTGACAGTACCGTCCTCGACCAGCACCCATTTCGAATGGGTGCCGGGCATGCAGACCAGCTGGCGCCCCTTGGGCGGCAGGCCGGCGCCGGCAAGCTGGGTTTCCTCGCCGCGCATGACGTCGGGCGCATCGGCCAGCCGCTGGGCAAGGCCCGGAACGATGCGGATGTCGCGGCTCTGGCCGGGCACGCTGGCAGCACCAGCAAGGATGGCGCTAAGCGGCGCCGGCACGGTGACATAGGGCGCTTCGAGCCAGCCCTGGCGGGATCCGGCCATGCCGCAGATGATGACGGGCAACGCTTGCGGCGCTCCCATGGCTGCCAGATGTCCTTCGAGAATGGTCGAAAAGCCCTTCTGCTGCGCCGTGATCAGGCCATCATCGCCACGGCGTTCGGCAAGCACCTTGCCTTGCCCGTCGATCAGCCAGACCCGCATGCGGGTCGTGCCCCAGTCGACGGCGGCGACCGCCGGTGCGTTGCCGGCAAACCCTTGGCTCACAGGAAACCTCCATCGACGACCAGCATCTGCGCGGTCAGCATGCGCGACGCGTCCGAAGCGAGGAACAGCACGGTGCCGACGATGTCGTCGGGCTGCATCACCTGCTTGATACATTGCTTGGCGACATGGGCGGCAAGCCCCTGTTCGGTCACCCAGAGCTCCTTCTGCCGCTCGGTGATCACCCAGCCAGGCGCAATGGCGTTGACGCGGATGCCGTCGACACCGAGCTTGCCGGCCAGCCCCTTGGTCAGGCCGAGGATACCGGCCTTGGCGGCCGTGTAGGATGGCATGTCAGGGTGGTTGATGAGATAGGATGTCGAGGTGAAGTTGATGATCGAACCGCCGCCGGCCCGCTTCATGCCCGGCGCCACCGCTTGCGCGGTGAAGAAATGCGGCCGCAGATTGATGGCTTGGTTGTTGTCCCAGAACTCGACCGTCACATCCTCGACGGCGTGGCGTTCATCCCAGGCGGCATTGTTGACCAGCACGGTGACATCGCCATGCGCCTCGGCGGCCTTCGCGGCGGACGCACGCAGAGCCTCGACGTCGCGCAAATCGGTCTTGAGATAGAGCGGCCGCTTGCCGAACGCCTTCTCGATGCGGTCGGCGAGGGCCGTGCTTGGGCCGTCGGCGATGTCGATGAAGGCGACATTGGCGCCCTGGCGCACAAACCCCTCGGTCAGTGCAGCACCTATTCCGGAGCCGCCGCCGGTGATCAGCACCGAGGCTCCTTCGAGGTCGGCAAAATGCGCCGATGGCATCATCGTTCCTGTCTCCCAGCGTGATCGGCGCGCATCCTAGCCACGCAAGGCGCGCGGGCAAGGGCGAACCGCCGGATTTCAGGGCTTATGTCAGACAAAACGACAATACGCCGCGCTGGACACCCGAGGTGAAGTCACCAGGATCGCAAACCGCTTCGAGATCGCCGGTCAGATCGCCTTGGCGCGCAGGGCGCCGCGGAAGGAATCACGGAGATAGCCGAGCGTGGCGTCGGCATCGACGGGCTTGCCGAACAGATAGCCTTGCCCGCCGGCACAGCCGAACTGGACGAGGCGGTCGGCCTGCGCTTCCTGCTCGATGCCTTCGGCGACGACGTCCATGCCGAGCCCCTCGCACATTGCGAGAATAGCCCGGATGATGTGCTCCGAGGGACGGTCGTCGAGAATGGAGGAGACGAAGGCGCGGTCGATCTTGAGCTTGTCGAAATGGAATTCGCGCAAGCGGCCGAGCGATGACTGGCCGGTGCCGAAATCGTCGAGCGAGACGCGGATGCCGACGCGGCGCAGATCCTCGACGATCTGCGCAGCCGAGGCCGGGTCGTTCATCAGGCCAGTCTCGGTTATCTCGATCTCCAGCCGCCGCGGATCGAAGCCGGTGCGATCGAGGATCGCCAGTATGTGCAGGCCGGTGTTCTGGTCGACGAGCTGCGAGGGCGACAGGTTGAAGGACAGGAACAGATCCTTCGGCCAGCTTCTGGCGGCCTCGGTCGCCTTGCGCAGCACCAGCTGCGACAACGGGCCGATGATGCCACGCTCCTCGGCGATGGGAATGAAGACGGTCGGCGGCACGGAACCCAGGTCGCGATCCGTCCAGCGCGCCAGCGTCTCGAAGCCGATGGTGCGGCGCGTGTTGAGGTCGACGATGGGCTGGAAATGCGGCTCCACCTCGCCGGCCGAGACAGCCCGGCGCAGCGCCTGTTCGATGCGGGTGACGCGCTTGGCCGCTTCTTCCATCTCACGGGTGTAGACGACGACGCGGCCACGGCCGGAACGCTTGGCGTGATAGAGCGCCGTCTCGGCCTTGTTGATGAGGATCTCGGTGGTCTCGTCGCCCGAATAGAACAGCGAGCAGCCGACCGAGGCCGAAAGCCTGGCGGTGCGTTCGCCGACATCATAGGGCGCCGACAGGATCTCGATCAGCATGCGGGACTTTTCGGCCGCTGCATCCTCGCTGAACACCAGGGGATAGAGAAAGGCGAATTCGTCGGCGCCGATGCGGCAGACCGTGGAATGGCCGTCCATCGAGGCGCGCAGCCGCATCGCGACCTGGATCAGGATGTCATCGCCGGCCTTGTGGCCGAACAGATCGTTGATCGGCTTGAAGCCGTCGAGGTCGAGAATGCCGACGGTAAAGGGCGCGGGATCGTCGGCACGATCGGCGATCAGCCGATCGACCTTGTCGAAGAAGCGGCGATGGTTGCCAAGCCCGGTCAACGGATCGGTGAATGCCAGATCCGTGCTCTCCCTGTTTGCCTGACCGGTGCCAAACGAAGTTTGCATCGGTGTCCCTGTTTTCTGACGTCGGAATTTATTTTCAGACTGGCAGCAAACCCTTTAGGAAACGTATCGCGAGATCGATTTTCCACGGGCAACCGCGACTGTTTCGAAGGATCGATGAAAGCAGCGCATTCGGGTGTCGGATGCCAATCCTAGGAATGTCGCGATTGGCAGACGGGCAGTGAGCCTGTACAGGCAAGACAGTCGTCCATCCGAGCCGCCGGAGACCCGCCATGAAGCTGAAAATCGCCGTCCAGATGGACCACATCTCCACCGTGTCGATCGCCGGCGACACCTCATTCGCGCTGTCGCTGGAAGCGCAGCGGCGTGGCCATGAGCTGTTCCACTACACGCCGGATCGGCTGTCGTTGCGCGACGGCAAGGTGTTTGCCCGCATCGAGGAAATGCAGGTGCGCGACGAGAAGGGCAGCCACTATTCGCTGGGCGAGAAGGTGCGCACCGATCTGTCGGAGATGGATGTCGTGCTGCTGCGCCAGGATCCACCCTTCGACATGAACTACATCACCACCACGCACATCCTGGAGCGCATCCATCCGAAAACGCTCGTGGTCAACGACCCGGCCTGGGTGCGCAACAGCCCCGAAAAGATCTTCGTCACCGAATTTGCCGACCTGATGCCGGACACGCTGATCACCAAGGATCCACTCGAAGTTGCCGCCTTCCGCAAGGAGTTCGGCGACATCATCATCAAGCCGCTGTACGGCAATGGCGGCGCCGGTATCTTCCACATGCTGGAGGCCGACCGCAACCTTGCCTCGCTGCTGGAAATGTTCGGCCAGATGTTCCGCGAACCCTATATCGTGCAGCGCTATCTCAAGGACGTGCGCAAGGGCGACAAGCGCATCATCCTGATCGACGGCGAGCCGGTCGGCGCCATCAACCGGGTGCCGGCCGAGCATGATTCCCGCTCCAACATGCATGTCGGCGGCCGCGCCGAAAAGACCGAACTGACGGCGCGCGAACGCGAGATCTGCGCCCGCATCGGTCCATCACTGAAGGAGCGCGGCTTCATCCTGGTCGGCATCGACGTCATCGGCGACTACATGACCGAGATCAACGTGACCTCGCCGACCGGCGTGCGCGAGGTCAAGCGCTTCGGCGGCGCCGACATCGCCAGCCTGTTCTGGGACGCGGTCGAGGGCAAGCGGCGGATGTAACCGTTTTCACTTTGTCTTAACCATGTTCCGGTTTCTGCAACCGGCCACAACCCAGCCGCGACCGGCGCGGCTGCATATTCTTGTAATGTTCCTCATTTGATCAGGCGATTGTATAAGCCCGCTGCGGATCGACACCGGCGATGGGCTTCCCTCCCCGCCACTGACCTTGCTGTTTCCACTTGGTTGCGCGACGGCTAATATGTGCGTGTAATTCGAAGCCTGAAGGCCCGCGCCATGAAAATCAATGTCGTCTACGCGCATCCACTAGCCGACAGTTACCAGGCGGCGCTCCACAAACGGGTCGTTCAGACCCTCAAAGCCAGGGGTGACGAGGTCGTTGATTTCGATCTCCATCAGATGAAGTTCGATCCTGTGATGCATGCCGAAGAAAGACATGGCCACTTTGACCCTGCCCAGGCACCCAGCGACTTGCAGGTTTACATCGACGCGTTGAGATGGGCGGAGGCATGCGTTTTCTGCTTTCCGACATGGTGGTCAGGCATGCCCGCAATCTTGAAGGGTTATTTTGATCGAGTTTGGCGACCGGGGGTGGCTTACGAGTTGCCGGCAGACGGTGGCGTGATCAAGCCGGCGCTGTTGAACATCCGGCGGATGGGCGTTGTTACCACATGCGGGTCGCCGTGGTGGTATACTGAACTGTACATGCAAAACCCGGGAAGGAAGGTGCTGCTGCGCGGTCTCAAGACTATGTGCGGCCGCAACGTGAGGCACCTCTACCTGACGAGATATTCCGTCGAAAACATCTCTGATGACCAGAGGGAAATGTTCGCCCGCAAGGTGGAGCGCCTGTTCGACAAATTCTAGCCATCTATGCTCGGGTATGTCATCTTTGATGCCAGCGAGCCTTTGACGGAGCGGGCGCTCAAGCTTCCGATCAAAGCCTAGCTTATGGACGGCGCTCCTTGCCGGCAGAATTCCTCACCGTGGTGAAGCTATATGTTCTCGTAATGTTCTTGCTTAACTCCGAAATCTGTGGTTGTCTTCTTTGACTTCGCTCACACCCTGATCGCCAGGGCATGGGCGAACTACTGTCCGGGGGTACAAAAAATGGTGGCGCGGGTTCGCACGGTCGCTTTCCAGGGCATCGAGGCCGTGCCGGTCGACGTGCAGGTGATGATCGCGCCCGGCAAGGTCAACATGCACATCGTCGGCCTGGGCGACAAGGCGGTGGCCGAAAGCCGCGAGCGGGTGCAGGCCGCACTGCATGCTTCCGGCCTGTCGATGCCGTCGAAGAAGGTGACTGTCAATCTGGCGCCGGCCGACCTGCCGAAGGAAGGCAGCCACTACGACCTGCCGATCGCACTCGGCCTAATGGCCGCGCTGGGCGCCATTCCGGGCGACATGCTGGCCGGCTATGTCGTGCTTGGAGAATTGTCACTCGACGGCACGATTGCCGCGGTCGCCGGCTCCTTGCCGGCGGCGATCGCCGCCAATGCCGAGGGCAAGGGCCTGATCTGCCCGTTCGCATGCGGGCCGGAAGCGGCCTGGGCTGGAAAGGATATCGACATTCTGGCACCGCGCAGCCTGATTGCCATCGCCAATCATTTTCGTGGCACGCAGGTGCTGTCGCGCCCCGAGGCCGGTATGCACGCCGCGGCGCTGGATCTGCCTGACCTCGCCGACATCAAGGGCCAGGAGACCGCCAAGCGGGCGCTGGAGGTGGCGGCGGCCGGCGGTCATAATCTGCTTATGATCGGACCGCCTGGATCCGGCAAATCGATGCTGGCGCAGCGGCTGCCGTCGATCCTGCCGCCGCTGGCGCCGAAGGAATTGCTCGAAGTCTCGATGATCGCCTCGGTGGCGGGAGAGCTCGGCGAAGGCAAGCTGACCGACCGGCGGCCGTTCCGTGCCCCGCATCATTCGGCCTCGATGGCGGCGATGGTCGGCGGCGGCATCCGCGCACGGCCGGGTGAGGTGTCGCTTGCCCACCACGGCGTGCTGTTCCTCGACGAGTTTCCCGAGTTCACGCCGCAGACGCTCGATGCGCTGCGCCAGCCGCTGGAGACCGGCGACTGCATGATCGCGCGGGCCAACCATCGCGTCACCTATCCGGCGCGTATCCAATTGGTGGCGGCGATGAACCCGTGCCGTTGCGGCATGGCCGGCGAGCCGGGCTATCGCTGCCTGCGCGGCGAGCGTTGCCGCACCGACTATCAGGCGCGCATTTCGGGTCCGCTGCTCGACCGCATCGATCTCAGGATCGAAGTGCCCGCGGTGTCGGCCAGCGACTTGATCCGGCCCGACCGGGCGGAGAAAAGTGCCGATGTGGCGCTGCGTGTGGCACGCGCCCGCACCATCCAGCGCGAACGTTTCGAGCGGCTCGGCGCCACCCGCGCCACCACCAACGCGCATTGCGCGCCCTCGGTCATCGAGGAGATCGCCATGCCGGACGCCGCCGGCCTGTCGCTGCTCAAGGACGCCAGCGAAAAGCTCGCCTTTTCGGCGCGCGCCTATCACCGCGTGCTGAAGGTGGCACGGACACTCGCCGATCTCGACGCCAGCGAAACCGTCGGCCGAATCCACCTGGCCGAAGCGATCTCCTACCGCATGAGCTCGGAGCGGATGGCGCAGGCGGCGTAGGTCACTCGCCGCCCGACAAACCGACCTCCCACATTGCCTTCCGCGATCACGCCATAACCCGGCCTCCGCGAATCGATCATCTCCACGGTGCGGCGGACCTGAATGTCCGCTTGGCCGGCGTCCTCACCACCCAACGGCCCCCACCGAGGGGGCGCCGGCCATTTTCTTCCTCTTCCAGAAGCGTGGATGTCATCGGCGTCGGACCAAGGTCTTGGCCTCCGCATTGACATTCCTTATTTAGACAATGCGAATATGGTGTGGTCGGGGAGCCCGCTATGTTCATTGACTATTACGAAGTTTTGGAAGTTAGCCCGAACGCCAACTCGGAAACGCTGGAGCGCATATTTCGCTATTTTGCGATGCGCTATCATCCCGACAATCGCGAAACCGGCGATGAAGCCCGCTTCAGTGAAATCGTGGAAGCCCACAATACGCTCAAGGATCCGGTCAAACGCGCTCAATACGACATCGCGTACAAGGACCATGCCGGCCTTCGCCGCGAGCTGACTGAGGAAGCCAGCAGCACCAAGGGCGTCGAGCGGGATGTCGTGATCCAGGCCAGGCTGCTGTCGCTGCTTTACGCGAAGCGCCGGCACGACGTCAGCAATCCCGGGATCGGAGATGTGGAGCTCGAACGCTTGTCAGGCTGTCCGCGAGAGCATCTCGAATTTCATCTCTGGTATCTGAAAGCGAAGGGCTGGATAGCAAGAGTGGAAAACGGGACGATCGCGATTACGGTGGAAGGCGTCGATAGGGTCAACTCCGAACACCGTCGCGATCCCACCATCCGGCTCCTGGACCATACGGCTTCCTGACGCCTTGTCTGTGGCCGGAAGCAAATAGCATCCGCCGCACCAGTCGCGGACGCGCCTTCAACGCCGCTGGCGATTTCACCACCGTCGAGCGAAATACGACAAAACCGATCCGTTGCCTCAGGCTTGCTGCGCCTTCAGTTCCAGCCGCCGCGCGTGCAGCACCGGCTCGGTGTAGCCGTTGGGCTGGACGCGGCCCTTGAAGACCAGGTCGCAGGCGGCGAGGAAGGCTATCGACTTGTCAAAGTCGGCCGCCATCGGCTGGTAAAGCGGGTCGCCCTCGTTCTGGCGGTCGACGATGTCAGCCATGCGCTTCATCGTCGCCATCACCTGGTCCTCGCTGCACACGCCGTGGTGCAGCCAGTTGGCGATATGCTGTGAGGAAATACGCAGCGTGGCGCGGTCTTCCATCAGGCCGACATCGTTGATGTCAGGCACTTTCGAGCAGCCGACGCCTTGGTCGATCCAGCGCACGACATAGCCAAGAATGCCCTGCGCGTTGTTGTCGAGTTCCTTCTGGATGTCTTCAGGCGACCAGTTCGGCCGCACCGCGACCGGCACCGACAGGATGTCGTCGAGCTTTGCCTTGGGCCGGTTCTTGAGTGCGGCCTGCACGGCATGGACATCGACCTTGTGGTAGTGCGTGGCATGCAGCGTCGCCGCCGTCGGCGACGGCACCCAGGCGGTGTTGGCGCCCGCCTTGGGGTGGGCGATCTTCTGTTCCAGCATTGCCGCCATCAAATCCGGCATCGCCCACATGCCCTTGCCGATCTGGGCGTGGCCGGCCAAGCCGCATTCCAGCCCGGTGTCGACATTCCACGCCTCGTAGGCGGAAATCCAGGCGGCCTGCTTCATGTCGCCCTTGCGGATCATCGGGCCGGCTTCCATCGAGGTATGGATCTCGTCGCCGGTGCGGTCGAGGAAGCCGGTGTTGATGAACACGACACGCTCTTTTGCGGCGCGGATCGCCTCCTTGAGGTTGACGGTGGTGCGCCGCTCCTCGTCCATGATGCCCATCTTGATGGTATTCTCAGTCATGCCGAGCAGGGCCTCGACGCGGTCGAATATCTCGACGGCGAAAGCGACCTCCTCCGGCCCATGCATCTTGGGTTTCACGACATACATCGAGCCGGCGCGGGAATTGGCGCGGCGGCCGTTCGGCCCTACATCGTGCAGCGCGATCAGCGCCGTCATCGCCGCATCCATGATGCCTTCCGGAACCTCGTTGCCGTCGCGATCCAGTATCGCCGGATTGGTCATGAGGTGGCCGACATTCCTGACCAGCATCAGCGAGCGGCCGGGCACGGTCAGCGTGCCGCCGGCGGGCGCGGTGTAGGAGCGGTCAGGGTTGAGCTTGCGGACAAAACTCTTGCCGCCCTTGGTGATCTCTTCCGTCAGATCGCCCTTCATCAGGCCGAGCCAGTTGCGGTAGACGACGACCTTGTCTGGCGCATCCACCGCCGCGACCGAATCCTCGCAGTCCTGGATGGTGGTCAGCGCCGATTCCAGGATGACATCGGCGATGCCAGCCGGATCGGTGCGGCCGATCTGGTTGTTGCGGTCGATCACGATCTCGATGTGCAGGCCGTTGCGCACAAGCAGCACGGTATCGGGATTGGCGGCATCGCCACGATAGCCGACGAATTGCCTGGGGTCGGCCAGCGTCGTCGAGCCGGCGCCGGCGCTTAGCCGCAGGGCGCCTTGCGCCAATGACAGACCGTTGACCCCGGCCCATTTGCCCGAGGTGAGCGGGGCAGCCTCGTCGAGGAAGGTCTTCGTCCAGGCAACGACCTTGGCGCCGCGCGCCGGATTGAAGGCTTTGCCCTTTTCGGCGCCATCCGTTTCGGGGATGGCATCGGTGCCGTAGAGCGCATCGTAGAGCGAACCCCAGCGCGCATTGGCGGCGTTGAGCGCATAGCGCGCATTCATCACCGGCACGACCAGCTGCGGTCCGGCAACATCAGCGATTTCGGGGTCGACATTGTCGGTCGACACGCTGAAGGGCGGGCCCTCCAGAACGATATAGCCGATCTCTTTCAGGAAGCCCTTGTAGGCCTCCATGTCGACCGGCGCGCCGTGATCGCGATACCAGCCATCTACCTGTTCCTGGATGGCGTCACGCGCTGCCAGCAGCGCCCGGTTCTTCGGCGCCAAATCATGGATGATGGCCGAAAAACCGTTCCAGAAGGCGTCCGCTTCGATCTCCGTGCCCGGCAGCGCTTCCCTGGCCACGAACTCATGCAGCTCGCGGGCAATCCGCAATCCGGCGATCTCGATGCGGTCGGTCATCAGGCTACTCCAGATGAAAGGCTTTGCGGGCCTTTGGCATGTCAGGTTTGCCGGGTCAATTCAGCTTAGGGTGAAGGTGGCGTATTTCGCCGCCCCGCTCAAACCGCAATGCGCGGCCTTCCCGAGGCCACGGCCACGACATGCGCCTCGATGAACATGCGCTGGGCTTCGACGGTCGAGACCCGGAATTCGGTGGCGACGTCGATCTCGGCGCTGTCGGTGCCGGCATCCCTGGCGCGCTCCGCGACGATGGCGCGGACATCGGCCTCGGCCGCCGCGATCGCCGTCGCCTCGTCGAGGAAATCGCGCACGGTCTCGCCCGAGGCGAGACGAAACAGCCCTTCCATGGGCTGGCTGACCCGCGCCTCGGCCGATACCCTGACCTGGCCGACGACGGCGCCGAGCGCGTTGGCGACATCGGTATCCCTGGGCACCACGCAGTCATTGCCGATCAGCGGCGGCAGCCCGACATAGTGCAGCGGCGCCGAGGCGCCGAGGCCGATGACCGGGCGGTCGAGCGCAACGCTCAGGCGGGCGATGCCGGGATGCGCGTCGACCGCGCGCTGCACCAGGGCGTGCGCCACCGTCGACGCGCCATCGAGCCCATCCTCGGCAAAGGCGGTCTCGAGGATATATTCGGCCGACCAGCGCGTCAGCGTCACCAGCACCCGTTCCGAAATCGCTTCCGGCGAAGCGGCGATGTTCTGGCCACGGCCGTCACGCTTGCGGGCGAACAGTTCGGCGCCGAGGCGCGCGGCGATGGGATCCCAGTTCGCCTGCTTGCCCAGCACATGGGCGGCGTCCGACGGGGTGAAGCCGGCGACATGCACCAGCCCGCGCGACACCAGCCGGTTCAGCGTCGCGTTCTGCGCGTTGGAACTCAAAAGCCTGTCGACGGCGAGCGGCACGGCACCGATCAGCTCGTAGAGCCTGGCTTCGGCGCCGGTCAGGCCGGCGGCGAGCCGGTCCGGCACGCCGGTGCGCACCGCGAAGCGGCCGTCCATGCGGCCGGGATTGGGCGCCCGCAGCTGGCGTTCGAGTTCGGAGGTGACAGCTGTACCGTGCGCCATGCCGGCCAGCGCCAACGGCACCAGGCGGCGCGGCCCGAGCAGGATCTTCGGGTTGAGCGCGCCATCTTCCAGCGCCACTTCGGAATCGCCGCCGAGGCCGAAGGTGCGCATGGCGACGGCCTCGACCATGGTGCGGAAGCCGCCGACGGTGGCGCCTTCCGGGTCGAGCCTGGGACGGCCGCCATCGAGCACGGCGACGTCGGTGGTGGTGCCGCCGATATCGGACACCATGGCATTGTCGAGCCCGGTCATGTGGCGGGCGCCGACCAGGCTGGCGGCCGGGCCGGACAGGATGGTCTCGATCGGCCGCTGGCGGGCAAACGCTGCCGAAACCAGCGCACCGTCGCCGCGCACCACCATCAGCGGGGCTGCAATGTTGCGCGCCTGGAGAAAGCCTTCGGTTGCCGCCACCAGCCGGTCGATCATCGAGATCAGCCTGGCGTTGAGCAAAGTGGTCAGCGCCCGGCGCGGGCCGCCGAGCTTGGCCGACAGCTCGTGGCTCGATGTGACCGGCAGGCCTGTCTTTTCGCGGATCAACTCGCGAGCGGCGATCTCGTGCGCCGGATTGCGGGTGGCAAAATAGGCGCAGACGGCAAAGCCGGACACCGAGGCGCCGAGTTCCGGCAACGCCGCTTCCAGTCCAGACAGATCGAGCTTGGCTGCATTGCCATGGACGTCGTGGCCGCCCGGACAAAAAACCACCGGATCGGTGCCGAGCGCGGCCTTGAGCCCGTCGCGGGCGAGATCGCCCAAGGAAAAGCCGATCATCACCAGCGCGACGCGGCCGCCCTGGCCCTCGACAAGCGCGTTGGTGGCAAGCGTCGTCGACATCGACACCAGTTTGATATCAGCCGGATCGGTTCCGGCTTTCTGCAGCACCGCGTCGACGGCGCCGGAAATGCCGACGGCAAGATCATGCCTGGTGGTCAACGCCTTGGCCTTGGCCAGCACCTTGCCTTTGTTCGGCCCCTCTTGCGGGCCTTCCGTCTCAGACCACAACACGGCGTCGGTATAGGTGCCGCCGGTGTCGATCCCGAGGAACAGCGGCTTTGGCTTGGTCTTGGCTGTCATTTTTGGCGGCGGTCCGGGTGGCAATTTATTTGTCCCTGCCCTTAGCCGATACGGAGCGGACGATAAAGCCGCGAGCGCTGGGCCACGGTAGGTAGGTTGGTGGTGGTGAACAAGCGAGGTCGGCGGGACAGCACCCCCCTCTGCCCTGCCAGGCATCTCCCCCGCAAGGGGGGAGATCGGATGTCATCCCCGCTTTCGCCATCTTCAATGCCGAAAAGGGCGCCGCCGGCGGAAACTGCCAATCTCCCCCCTTGCGGGGGAGATGTCCGGCAGGACAGAGGGGGGTGCTGTCCCGCCGGCCAAAACAGCTACCCCACAAACCCCACCTTCTTGTGCGTGCCATCGCAGAACGGCTTGTTGGCGGAATGGCCGCAGCGGCAGAGGAAGGCGCGTTGGGTACGGTCGACCGTATGGCCGGTTCCGGTGACGATCTCGAGATTGCCCTCGAGCTTGAGCGGGCCATTGGTGGTCGGCGTCACTTTCAGCGGACCATTCCTCGCTTCGAGCGCCGGCGTGTCCTTCAGCGGCGGCTCGCCGGTGGCGGCAAAACCGGACTTGTTGTGGCTGCCGTCGCAAAACGGCTTGTTTTCCGAAGCGCCGCAGCGGCAAAGCGTGGCACGATAAGAAGTCTCGCCGTCGAGCACGATCTCGGCGTGTACCGCCAGCGGGCCGTTTTCCCGCAGCCGCACCGTGTTGACCACCGGCGATTGCTCCTGCGGCCCGCCATCCTTCCGGACATAGGTGATGGCGCCCGAGGGGCAGCTTTCGGCGATGGCAACGATCTTCTCGACGCTGGCCGCCTCGGGATGGATCCATTGGCCCGGCGCGTTGGGCACGAAGACATGCGGATCGCCGAGCACGCAGTTGCGCGAATGGATGCAGCGCTTGCCGGAAAACCCGACGTCGATCTTGTCGCTTTCGACCATGCCGGCCATAGCTGAGCTCCTTTTGCCTGAAGCGCGTCGCGTCTGAACAGGTCGAGGCGTCGCGCGCTGGGTATTTGCACAGGCTATGGCTTCCGGTCCGAAGACCGTCAAGCTGGCAAACCGGTCAGGGGACCAGTTCGATCTCCTCGGTCTCGCCGCCGTTGCAGGTGTAGCAGCAATCCTCGCATTTTTCCGTGTTGCCGGGACCGACGCCCCAATAGGTGCCCTCGTCGCCATCGACCCAGGCGCCGTAGCAGATCGCTTCGCCCGCGTTGCAGGATATCGGCAGCTGCTTGGTCTCGCCGTCGTCGAGGAAATAGTCCTTGTCCTCGCCCGGCCAGACATAGTCGCGATCCTGGCTGTAGAGCTCGACGCGCATGGCGTTCGGGTGGCTGTTCTTGATGGCGAAGGTGACATCGTCGGCTAGCGCCGCCGACGCAACCAGCATGACGAAGGACAGCGCGGCCAGCATGCGGCGCGCATAGGCATGAAACATGATAACCCCCGAATAAGCGGCCCACCCGGCCGCAGGGCGACCATTGCATGCAGCGCTGAACCGCGGAAGTGGACCGGACGGGCCGATCCCCGACTTAATTTGGGTCCAACGAAACTTCCGCGCTCTACGGCACCAGATCGATCGTCTCGGTCGAGTGTTCCACGCAGATGAAGCAGCAAGTGTCGCAGGGCTGGTCATTGTCCGGCCCGACGCCGGCCGAGAGGCTGTCATTGCCGTCAACCCAGGCGCCATAGCAGATATGTTCGCCCTGATTGCAGGACAGCGGCACGGATTTCTGCGACTCGGGTTCGATCAGGAACACCTTGTCATTGCCCGGCCAGACCGTCTCACGATCGCGGCTGAACAGCTCGACCGCGACAGATTCCTTGCGCAGGTTCTTGACGAAGAAGGCCATGTCGGCGGCCTGCGCCGAGGCGGTGAAGACCAGCGCTGCCAGTGCAACCATACGAAACAGCGTCACGGCCTGGATCTCCCGAATCATCGCGGCAGAATCGCATGCCTGCCCGTAACTAGGAAGGCGCGGAACCCTGCGTTGCGATCTCGCGCCCCAGTCGCACTGTTTCCCGCACCAGAAGATCGAGATCCTCGCGCCGTGTGCGGTGGTTGGTGATCGCCACCCGCAGCCAATGCTCGCCATGCACCGTAGTGTCGGACAGTGCCGCAATACCCTGTTCCTGCAACCGCAGCATGATCTCCATGTTGAGCGCCTTCAGAGCCTCGCCTGTCAGACCGGGCTGATAGCGGAAGCAGACGATGTTGACGGTCGGCGATGCCGCCAGCTGCAACCGCGGCGCGGCCTCGATCAAGCCGGCAAGATAAACGGCCTGGGCAATGTTCTGGTCGATCAGGCGGCCGAATTTTTCGACGCCATGCTGCTTCAGCGCCATCCACACCTTCAGCGCGCGAAAACCGCGCGACGTCTGCAGGCCGTAGTCGTGCAACCATTCGCCGGAAGCGAGGCCGCGCGGCGTCGATTCCAGATATTCCGGCGTCACAGCGAAGGCCCCGCGATGCGCGGCGGCATCCCTGACCAGGGCGCAGCCGACTTCGAACGGCGCGTGCAGCCATTTGTGGGGATCGAGCGCGACCGAATCCGCCCGTTCGATGCCGGCGACGCGATGGGCATTTTCAGGCGCAATCGCGATCAGCGCGCCGATGCAGCCGTCGACATGGAACCAGAGGTCTTCCTCATGTGCCAGCTTCGCAAGCGCCTGCAAATCGTCGATCGCCCCGGTGTTGACCGTGCCGGCCGTACCGATGACGCAGGCCGGTTTGAACCCTGCCCTGCGGTCCTCGGTGATCGCCGCACGCAAGGCAGCGATATCGATGCGCAGCCCGGCATCGGTCGGTATGCGGCGCAGTGCCCGGTTGCCGAGGCCGAGTGCCTCCATCGCCTTGCGGTGGCACGAGTGGATCTGCTCCGAGCCGTAGAAGCGCAGCGGCTTTTCGATGGCGGCGACACCGTGCTCACGCACGTCGATGCCGGCCTTGACGTTGCGCGCCACGGTCAGCCCTATGATGTTGGCCATCGAGCCGCCGCTGACCAGCGTGCCGCCGGCAGAAGCTGGAAAGCCCAGCATCTCCTTGCACCAGTTCACCACCTGGCTGTCCATCAGCCCGGCGGCGTGGTTGCCGCCGCCGAGGTTCGAGCCCTGGATAGCCGCCAGGAAATCGCCGAGCGCGCCGGTGAAGTTGCTCGACCCCATATACCAGGACCAGAAGCGCGGATGGATATTGCCCATCGGATAGGACATCACCGTGCGGGACACCTCGGCATAGACAGCATCCAGCGGCGCCGGGGAGCGCGGCAGCGGCGCCGAGAAGGCCTCTCTCACATCGGCCGGCATCTCCCGCCAGACCGGGCGGTCGCGCACATCGCGGAGATAATCGACCGCATCGTCGATGACCCGGTGCGACAGGGCCTGCACATCGGCCCAGTCCAGGGGATCGAGCGTTTCCTCGGCCACCAGGCCGGGGTTTTCTTGCATGGCGTCCATGACGGATCTCCGTCAAGCCGCGGGAAACTGACAGCCGGGCGTCGAGCGCGACAGGGCAGTCTCGTCGGCATCCATCTCGGCCTCGATGCCGTCGAACAGCGGTGTCGACATGTAGCGCTCGCCGGTGTCGGGCAGCATGCACAGGATCACCGCGCCGGCCGGCGCCTTCTCCGCGACCTGCCGCGCCACGGCGAAGGTGGCGCCGCCGGAAATGCCGGTGAAGATGCCCTCTTTCCGCGCCAATTCTCTGGCCCATTTGATGCCCTCGGGCCCGGCGATCGGCATCACCTCGTCATAGAGGCTGGTGTCGATCGCCTCCTGCAGCACGTTGGGGATGAAATCCGGCGTCCAGCCCTGGATCGGGTGCGGCTCGAAGGCTGGATGGCTGGCGGCCGGGGCACCATCGGTGCCGCGCTGCTGCACCTTGCCGCTGCCGATGAGCTGCGCGTTGGCCGGCTCGGAGAGCACGATGCGGGTTTCCGGACGCTCGCGGCGCAGCACGCGCGCCACGCCGACCACCGTGCCGCCGGTGCCATAGCCGGTGACGAAGCAATCGAGCCGCGAGCCGGCGAAATCATTGACGATCTCGCGCGCCGTCGTTGCCTCGTGGATGGCGGCGTTGGCCGCTGTTTCAAACTGGCGGGCAAGGAACCAGCCATTGGCCTCGGCCAGTTCCACCGCCTTCTTGTACATGCCGAAACCTTTTTCGGCGCGCGGCGTCAGCACCACCTTGGCGCCCAGCATGCGCATCAGCTTGCGGCGCTCGACCGAAAAACTGTCGGCCATGGTGACGACCAGCGGATAGTCCTTTTGCGCGCAGACCATGGCGAGGCCGATGCCGGTGTTGCCGCTGGTCGCCTCGACCACCGTCTGGCCCGGCTTCAGCGCACCGCTGCGCTCGCCCTCCTCGATGATGTTGAGCGCCAGCCGGTCCTTCACCGAGGCGCCGGGATTGAAATACTCGGCTTTGACGTAGATCGTCGCGTGGGACGGTCCGAGATTGTTGATGCGAACCACCGGCGTGTCGCCGACGGTGTCGAGAATGCTGTCGAACAGGCGGCCGCGCCCGGCCGTGGTTCTGATCTTCTGCTGCTGCAACATCTTGGTCTCCCTGATTGTCATCGTGTTTTGTCTTCACGGGCCGGTTACAAGCCAGCGGGTTGGGCGGCGAGGTTTGGTGACCTTGCCGCGCTAGGACTGACATGCCGCACAGCGGCAATGGCTGTAGCCGGCGCTGAAATCCGCTGCCGGATGCGCCGTGTCGTGTTTGGTGATACAGGAGAGGCCGACAGGCCAGCGTGGGAGCAGGCGTGGAAACGCACGTGGAATCCAACCGATCGAGGCTGGACGGCGACATGCCGGACCTGTCGGTGCGCCTGCTCGGGCCGCTGATGATCTCCCACGACGGCGCTCCGGTAGCCCTCCCCGCGTCACGCAAGCTGCGCGCGTTGCTCGCCTATCTGGCGCTGGCGCCGCATCCGGTCGGCCGCAGTCGCCTGTGCGAGTTGTTGTGGGATGTGCCGAACGACCCAAGGGGCGAACTGCGCTGGTGCCTGAGCAAGCTGCGGAGCACGCTCGACGCGGTGGGCCGACACCGGGTCGCGACACAGGGCGACACGGTCGCACTCGATCTGAGCGATTGCCTGGTCGATGCGCTGGAGGTGAGCCAGGCCGCCACGCAAGGGCTCGGCACCCTTGATGTCGAGCGCTTGCGGGCGCTGGCCAGACTGTTTGCCGGCGATTTCCTCGATGGGCTGGAGCTCGAGCGCAGCCCGCATTTCAACAGCTGGCTGACCGCGCAGCGCCGCCGCTTCCACTCGTGCCACGTCGCCGTGCTGGAGCAACTCGTCGGCAGCCTGGCGGCAGACAGCGACGAGGCGATCGCCCATCTCGACACATGGGTGGAACTGGCGCCGTTCGACCGGCGTGCACATGCGGCACTTTTGGCAGGTCTGGCCGGACGCGGCGAGATCGGCGCGGCTGAAGAGCATCTGGCGGCGGCAGAACAGTTGTTCAAATCGGAAGAACTGGATTTCGCACCGCTTCGCGCGGCCTGGCGGGCGATCCGTGACCGACAGTCGGGCATCTCGCTTCGGACGGCCTGCCTGTCCACACTATCGCCATTGGTGGCCACGCCGACCGCACCCGGCCCGGTCGAGCCCAGCCATGCTTCGCTGGCGGTGATGCCGTTTGTCGAGGAGGTCGGCGGCACGCGCGGCGGATTGGCCGACGGTTTCACCCACGACATCATCACCCGTCTCGCCAAGCTCAGGGACTTCTTCGTCATTGCGCGCGGATCGGTGTTTGCGCTGGCCGAGAAGAACATCGCGCCCGAGGATGCCGGCCGCCGGCTGAATGTCGACTATGTCGCCACCGGCACGGTGCGCAGCCCGTCCGGCCGCCTCATCGTCAGCGTCGAACTGATCGAGGTGCGCAGCGCCAGGATCGTCTGGGCCGAGACCTTCGAGCGCAGGCCCGATGACATCTTTTCCGTGCTTGACGACATCGGCAACAGCATCGTCTCCTCGATCTCGGCCGAGATCGAAACGGTCGAGCGCAACCGCGCCATGCTGAAGGCGCCCAGCTCGCTCAACGCCTGGGAGGCCTATCATCGCGGCCTCTGGCACATGTACCGCTTCACCCAGGCCGAAAACGAGCAGGCGCGGCATTTCTTTGCCCAGGCCCTGCAGCTCGACCCGACCTTTGCCCGCGCCTATGCCGGCCTGTCCTTCACTCACTGGCAGAACGCCTTCCAGCGCTGGGGCGACCGCGACCGCGAAAGCGCGCTGGCCTTCGAGAGCGCCGGGCACAGCCTGCTGGTCGACGACCACAATCCGGCCGCGCATTGGGCGATGGGCCGGGCGCTGTGGCTGCGCGGCGAGCAGGACGGTTCGCTGCTCGAACTCGAGCGGGCTGTCGATCTCAGCCCCAACTTCGCGCTCGGCCACTACGCGTTGTCCTTCGTGCATTCGCAGTCGGGCGACCCGCAAGCGGCGATCGGCTCTTCCGACCATTCGCGCCATCTCAGCCCGTTCGACCCGCTGCTGTTCGGCATGCTGGGCGCACGCGCCATGGCGCATGTCCGGCTCGGCCAGTTCGAGGAAGCGGCCGAATGGGCACTGAAGGCGGCGGCGCGGCCCAACGCCCACGCCATCATACTGGCGATCGCCGCGCACTGCCTGGCGCTGGCCGGACGGCTCGACGAGGCGCGCGGCTTCGCCGCCGCCATTCGCAAGACAAGGCCGGACTATTGCGCCGACGATTTCATCGGCACCTTCCGCTTCGAGCCGGATGCCGTGGCGCTGTTCCGGCAGGGCGCCAGGCTTATCGGGCTGAACTGAAGCCTGGCATCGCCATCTGGGGCATCGCTTGGGAATTTCGCCTCAATTCCGCTGGGTTAACGAAGTCGGAAGGAGTTGTTTAACCGTTCGCGGCTATGTCACCGCGTGGGGGACCGACAAAGTGAGTATGATGAGCAACAGCTCCGACAAGCGCAATGAATGGCGCGCCATCTTTTACGTGCAAGCTCGCGTCGCCATCCTGTTTGTCCCGGTGGTTGCCAGCCTGCTGATCATAGCGGCGCTTGCCGGAAACGAACGCAAGTCCGTTCCCAGCATGATCGACCCGACCGTCACCGGCTCCGTGCGGTAAACCAGCGGTCATCGGGTTCTTCGAGACACTCTCGGAGGCGTGCGCTATCGGCGGTTTTCATTTGGCGTTAAAATCATCCGATGGCACTGAATGAGTGGGCCCGAACGATCAAGCGCGATGTGCATGCGCTCTACCTCGCCGCTCGCGATCCCCGAACGCCTTGGTATGCCAAGGCGCTTGCCGTGTGTGTTGCAAGCTATGCCTTGTCGCCAATCGACCTGATCCCCGATTTCATTCCGGTGATCGGCTATCTCGACGACGTCATCCTTGTCCCTTTGGGCGTCCTTGCCGTGGTCAGGATGATACCGCCCGAGGTGATGGCGGAACACAGAAAGACCGCCGCGCTGGCCGCCGACAGGCCGGTGAGCCGCTACGCGGCGGTGATCATTGTTTGTATCTGGGCTGCCTCGATCGTGCTGGCCGGGTGGCTGGGATATCTGTATTTCGCCGACTGACTGCCAAGCCGTTCTGCGGGGGGGCGGCCGCCAAGAAAGCCCGGATGGATCGCGCTTTCTCGGGATTCCTTCGCCATCTGCCGTCGCTCAAACAAAGCGCGGGATCGGGCCGTTCTGCGGGGTCACATCGTCGCCAAGCTCGATAAAAACCTCGTCGACATAGCACCATGCCCAGCCTTCGGGTGGATCGTAGCCCTCGATGATCGGATGCTTGGTGGCGTGGAAATGCTTGGTGGCGTGGCGGTTGGGCGAGTCGTCGCAGCAGCCGACATGGCCGCAGGTGCGGCAGAGCCGCAGATGCACCCATTGCGACCCACTCTGCAGGCATTCCTCGCAGCCGAGCGCGCTCGGCGTCACCTTCCTGATGTCGCGCGTATGTCTGCATTCATCCATGATGCTCTCCTGCCATTCGAGGTGTATCGGCGTTGCCGCGCGCGAGATATGCATGCAATGCCGCGACCACCTGGGCGCCTTCGCCGACAGCCGCCGCGACACGTTTGACCGAGCCGGCGCGGACGTCGCCTATGGCGAACACGCCGCTGCGGCTGGTCTCCATCTGCGCCGATCCTATGTCCGAGCCGGTGCGCACGAAACCTCTGGCGTCCAGCGCCACATCACAGTTCGCCAGCCAATCGGTGTTCGGATCGGCGCCGATAAAGAGGAAGAGATGGCGGATCGAGCGCGTGGTTTCCGCGCCGTTGGCGCGGTTGCGCCAGCGCACTGTTGCAAGATTGCCCTCTTCGCCCTCCAGAGCCTCGATTTCGGTCCCGGTCAGCACCTCGATGTTCGGCTGCGCCCGGATGCGCTCGACCAGATAGCGCGACATGCTGGCATCGAGGCTGCCGCCGCGCGCCAGCAGTGCCACCTTCCGCGCATGGCTGGCCAGATAGACGGCCGCCTGTCCGGCCGAATTGCCGGCGCCGACCAGCGCCACTTCCTGGTCCGCGCAAAGCCGACCTTCGATGGGCGACGCCCAGTAATGCACGGACGTCCCCTCGAACCGCGCCAGATTGGCGATGTCGAGGCGGCGATAGCGCGCGCCGCTGGCGATCACCACGCTGCGCGTGCGCACGGTCTCGCCGTCGCCGACATCGAGCAGATAGCGGGCGCCTGACACGTCGGCGGCGGCGCTCAAAAGCTTCGCCTCGTCCGGGATCACCATTTCGACGCCGAATTTCTGCGCCTGGTTGTAGGCGCGCGCCATCAGCGCCATGCCCGAAATGCCCGTGGGGAAACCGAGATAATTCTCGATGCGCGAGGAGGCGCCGGCCTGTCCGCCGAAGGCACGGCAATCGAGCACGATCGTCGACAGGCCTTCGGATGCCGCATAGACCGCCGCCGCCAGCCCTGCCGGGCCGGCGCCGACGATGGCCACGTCATACACCGTATCGGCATCGATCGGCCGCAGCAGGCCGATGCAGCGGGCGAGGTCCTTTTCACCGGGGTTCATCAGCAGCCTGCCGTTTGGACAGAGCACGATCGGCAGGTGGTGCGGATCGACCTCGAAGCGTTCTACCAGGGTTTTGGCGCAGGGATCGCTGTCTGAATCGAGCACGCGGTGCGGTTGGCCGCTGCGGGCGAGGAAACCCTGCAGCCGCAACACGTCGGCATTGTCCTGGGGTCCGATGATGATCGGCCCGCTGGTGGCGCTCTCCAAAAGCCCGACGCGGCGCAAGATCAGCGCCCGCATGATGCGCTCGCCGAGATTGGCCTCCTGCACCATCAGGTCGCGCAGCCGCTGCGAGGCGATGACGAACGCCTCCACCGGTTCGGCGGCCTGCGCATTGACCAGCGAGGGACGGGCCGAAAGCTGCGCCAGTTCGCCGACAAAGCTGCCTGGACCGTGGGTGACGATCGTCTCGTGCCGGCCGAGCCCCCCGTCCTGGGTGATATCCACGCTGCCCGACAGCACGACGATCAGACCGGGCGCTACATCGCCCGCCGTGACGATGTTCTCGCCGGCCGCATAGGCGCTGGCCTCGCCGAACCGGCGCATGCGGTCGATGTCCACCTCGGCCAGCGTGGGGAACGCCTGGTCGCGGCGGGCACCGAAGATCTGGGTGGTGGATTGAGCCATGGTTGAGCGTAGCGAAGCGGGCGCGGAGTTTGAAGCGGTTTGTTGGAGCCCTGACCAGGAGGGGAGGTCTGGCTGGTAGACACCACGCCGTCGTCATCTCGGGCGAGGATCCAAACCGAGACACCAGCCGAAGAACCTCAGTCGGAAGGCCTTCGTCAGTGGCTGAAGACTCGTTCCAAAGCACCCGGCTCATTGTGCATGGCAAGTTTGTCCATGATGGTGACGCTGGCCTCGTTGAGACCTACCACCTCCACCTCGACGCCCTCGCGGCGGAACTTGAGAACGGCGGTGTCGACTGCGCCGACGCCAGTGAGGTCCCAGATATGAGCGTGAGTGACGTCGATGACGGCGCGCTGGAGGCGCTCCTTGAAATCGAACGCGTTCAGAAAGTCCTCCGCTGAAGCGAAGAATAACTGGCCCTCGATAAGGTAATGGCGCTCCGCGCCGTCGCCACTGAGGGTCGAGGTGACGCGGAAAATCTGCGACACCTTCCAAGCGAAGAAGATGCCCGAGAGCAGCACGCCCACCCCGACACCAAGCGCGAGATTGTGGGTCCCGACCACGGTGATCACTGTCGCCAGCATGACGATGCTTGAACGACGGGGGTGCTTCCTGAGATCGTTCAGAGAAGACCAGCTGAACGTGCCGATCGATACCATGATCATGATGGCGACCAGGGCCGGCATGGGAATGACGCGCAGCCAGTCGCCGAGCGACATGAGCATGAACAACAGGAACACCCCGGCCACAAATGTGGAAAGCCGCGTGCGTCCACCAGATTTGACGTTGATAACCGACTGGCCGATCATGGCGCAACCGGCCATGCCGCCCAGGAACCCGGTTACGAAGTTGGCGATACCCTGGCCAACACATTCACGGTTCTTGTCGCTTTTTGTGTCGGTCATCTGGTCGACAATGGACGCCGTCAGCAGGCTTTCGAGCAGGCCAACCGCGGCCACGCCTAGTGAATAAGGCAAAATGATCCACAGCGTTTCCAGCGTGAAAGGCACGTCTGGCAGCAGGAAGGTCGGCAAGCTCGACGGCAGTTCGCCGAGGTCGCCCACCGTCCGCACGTCGATGTGAAGCAGCAGCGATAGGGTGGTGAGCACGATGATGCACACCAGAGGCGAGGGCACCGCCTTCGTGATGCGGGGAAACAGATAGATGATGGCAAGGCCGAGACTGATCATCGCATAGGTTTGCCACGGCATGCCGACCAGCTCCGGCAGTTGGGCCATGAAGATCAGAATCGCAAGCGCGTTGACAAATCCGGTCATCACCGAGCGCGACACGAACCGCATCACATAACCCAGCCTAGCGAAGCCGGCCGCGACCTGGACCACGCCGGCCAGAATGGTTGCCGCGAGCAGGTATTGCAGACCATGGTCGCGCACCAGTGTGACCATGAGCACGGCTGTCGCCGCGGTGGCTGCTGAAATCATCGCCGGCCGGCCGCCGGTGATGGAGATAATCATGGCGATGGAGAAAGAAGCGTAGAGCCCAATCTTGGGGTCAACGCCGGCAATGACAGAAAAACCGATGGCTTCTGGTATCAGCGCCAGGGCGACAACAATGCCCGCGAGCACGTCGCCGCGCAGGTTGCCGCGCCACTCGTCGCGGTAGGTTTTGAATGTGAGCATGGAATTCCGGTCAATCATTTCCAGACCGCGACGGACCGCAGCCCATCATAGTCAGCGCAGATCTGGTTTTGTTGTTGTCCGGCGGATCGGCGGCCGGAAGAGCCACCCGGAATTGCACCGGGTCCATCTTGGATATCTGCACATAGCCGCAAATTTTGGTGCAGTGCAACAAGTCTTTGCTGCACGGCGTAGGCGCTGGCCTCGCTGAAACGGCCGTTTTAGAGTGACCTTGAGCCGCACAAAGAAAAAGCCCGGACGAACCGGGCTTTTTCTTTAAGTTTCTGAACCGTCGAAGGGTTCGAAACCGGAATTTGGTGCCCAGAAGAGGACTCGAACCTCCACTCCTTGCGGAACACGGACCTGAACCGTGCGCGTCTACCAATTCCGCCATCTGGGCTGGTGCGGGCTCATGTAAGCGGGCAAGCGATGTGTGTCAACGCGCTTTTTCGCGGTTGCTCCGTTCGCCGGCTCAGTCGTCCAGCACTTCCTTGGACGCGACGGTGGAATCGGCGTTGAGCTGGTAGATGACCGGCACGCCGGTGCCGAGTTCCAGCTTGACGATCTCCTCGCCCGACTTGCCGTCGAGCGCCATGATCAGCGCGCGCAGCGAGTTGCCGTGCGCGGCGACCAGCACGGTGCCGCCGCGCAGCACATGCGGCTGCAGATCGTGCAGGTAATAGGGCCAGACCCGGGCGCCGGTGTCCTTCAGGCTTTCGCCGGCGGGCGGCGGCACGTCGTAGGAGCGGCGCCAGACATGCACCTGCTCCTCGCCCCATTTCTTACGGGCATCGTCCTTGTTGAGGCCGGAGAGATCGCCATAGTCGCGCTCGTTCAGCGCCTGGTCGCGGATGGTCTTCAGGTCGCTTTGACCGACGGCGTCGAGGATGTGCTGACAGGTCTTTTGCGCCCGGATCAGCGCCGAGGTGAAGGCGATGTCGAATTTCAGGCCGCGCGCCTTGAGTTTCTGGCCGGCGGCCTTGGCCTCGGCATGGCCCTGCTCGGTCAGGTCGACGTCGCGCCAGCCGGTGAACAGGTTTTTCAAATTCCATTCGCTCTGGCCGTGGCGCACGAGCACGAGGGTTCTCGACATGTTTGCTCCCTTCAGGTTGGGCAAGTTGGCAGATTGGCCGCTCAGCTGAGGCCGAGCACGTCCCGCATCGAATACAGCCCCGGCTTCTTGCCGCGCGCCCAAAGCGCCGCCTTGACGGCGCCGCGGGCGAAGATGGCGCGGTCCTCGGCATGGTGGGCAAGCGTGATGCGCTCGCCGGTGCCTGCCAGCATCACGCTGTGGTCGCCGACCACCGAGCCGCCGCGCAGCGTGGCAAAGCCGATCGAGCCCGTCTTGCGCACGCCGGTGTGGCCGTCGCGGACGCGTACCTCATTGCCTGAAAGCTCGATACCACGCCCGGCGGCGGCGGCTTCACCCAGCAGCAGCGCTGTGCCCGATGGCGCGTCGACCTTGTGCTTATGGTGCATTTCGAGGATCTCGATGTCGAAATCGTCGGCATCGAGCGCGCGTGCCGCCTGCTCGACCAGCACCGCCAGCAGATTGACGCCGAGGCTCATATTGCCCGACTTGACGATCGTCGCATGGCGCGCCGCCGCCGCGATTTTCGCATTGTCGTCGGCCGTGCACCCGGTCGTGCCGATGACGTGAACGATGCGCGCTTGCGCGGCGTAGCCAGCGAATTCGACTGATGAGGCCGGGGTGGTGAAATCGAGCACGCCGTCTGCCTTGGCGAAGACCGGCAGCGGGTCGTCACCGATCGGCACATTGATGATGCCGATGCCCGCCAGTTCGCCGGCATCCTTACCCAGATGCGGCGAATCCGCCCGCTCGACCGCGCCGATAACTCGAGCGCCTGATATAGAGTGGATGGCACGGATCAGCGTCTGGCCCATGCGGCCGGCAGCGCCCACCACCACAAGGCCCATATCGCCTGCTTCGCTCATGTGCTCCTCACAGCAGTCTTCTTCGCACGCGTGGCCCGGACCGGAGTTTGGATCGGCTTGCTGTCATCGACAAGCCCCAGCCCCTTCTTGCCCTGGATGCGGTGGAAGCGGGAATAGATGCTGTCCGGGTCGGCCATCAGCGTCGCATGGGTGCCTTCCTCGACCAACCGTCCCTCTTCCAGCACGATGATGTGGTCGGCATTGACCACCGTCGATAGCCTATGCGCTATGACGATGGTCGTGCGGCCTTGCATGACTTGGGTCAGCGCTTCCTGGACGCGCGCCTCCGCCTCGTTGTCGAGCGCCGATGTCGCCTCGTCGAGCAGCAGGATCGGTGCCTGGCGCACGATGGCGCGGGCGATCGAGACGCGCTGGCGCTGGCCGCCGGAAAGGGTCGAGCCGCCTTCGCCGACCGGCGTGTCGTAACCTTGCGGCTGCTGGCGGATGAACTCGTCGGCTGCCGCCTGTTTCGCCGCCTGCTCGATCTCGGCGTCCGTGGCCGACAGACGGCCGTAGCGGATGTTGTCGCGGATCGTGCCCTCGAACAGATATGGCGCCTGCGCCACATAGGCGATCGACTGCCGCAGCGAATGCTTGGTTACCTTCGAGATGTCCTGGCCATCGACCTCGATGCTGCCCCGGTCGACGTCGTAGAAGCGCTGCAAGAGCGCCACCAGCGTCGATTTGCCGGCGCCCGACGCACCGACGATCGCCGTCACCTTGCCGGCCGCGGCGGTAAAGCTCAGGTCCCTAAGCACCGGCATGTCGGCGCTGTAGCCGAACGTCACATTGTCGAAACGCACCTCGCCGGTGGTGATCCTCGCCTCGACGGCATCGGGTGCGTCGCCCTGTTTCGGCTCCAGGTCGAGCAACTCGTAGATCATTCGCGCGTTGACGAGGGCACGTTCCATGCCCACCTGTGTGCGCGCCAGGCGTCTTGCCGGATCGTAAGCCATGATCAGTGCGGTGATGAAGGAGAAAACCGCGCCCGGCGGCTGCCCAAGATACAGAGCCCGGTAACCGGAATAGGCAAGCACGGAGGTGATGGCGAGACCGCCCAGAATCTCGGAAATCGGCGACAGCCGCTCCGAGACGCGGGCGATCTTGTTGTTACGCTGTTCGGCCGTGTCCGCCATGATGCCGATGCGGCGCGCCAGCTCGGCCTCCAAGGTGAAGGCCTTGACGATGGCGATGCCTTGCGTAGCTTCCTGCACGGACCCGTTCAGCCGCGAATTGATCAGGACGGATTCCCGGTTGATACGCCGCAGTCGGCGGGTGATATAGACGACGGCCCAGATCAGTGGAGGGCCGATCAGCAGCGAGCTGAGCGACAACACCGGATCCTGATAGATCATCACGCCGACGAGAGCGACCAGCGTGACCGCGTCGCGGCTGATGGAGGTCAGTGTCAGCGACAGCAGATCGCGAACGCCGCCGACATTCTCGCTGACCTGTGCCGCCAGCCGACCGGAACGCGTATCGTTGAAGAAGTTGACGCCGAGCTTCATCAGATGGTCGAAGCTGCGCTTCTGGTAGCGCGCGACCAGATTGTTGCCGATACTGGCCAACGCGACTGCTTGGCCGTAACCGGCGAAGCCGCGCAGCAGGGAGGCTCCCATGAAACCGGCGCAGATCAACCAGAGCATATCGCCGCGTCGTTCGTAGAAGATCTGGTTGATCATCGGGGCCATGATCCACGCCGTGAAGGCAGTGGTGCCGGAAACGATCAGCAGGCAAGAGACGGCGACGACATAGGTCCAGCGATACTCGTTGCCGTTTTCAGCGAGGATGCGGCGGAGCACCGCTGTGACCTCGCCGGGCCGGGCTTTTTGTTTGTTTGGAGCTTGAAGTGTCAAATCGGGAGCGCTTTGTGGTTTTCCGCCTCGTGGGACCGGGGCTGCAAATTCGGCACCCCTCTTAACGCCCTGCGGCCTGATTGCCTATGCCCGCACCTGATTAACTTCGTCGCGGGGGCGCGAGCGCTTCGCTGGCTTTCAGGCCTGCCAGCGCCGGCCCTCCGTCTGGACACCGAACAGCGAGGGGGTCCTGGCATAGGCGGCAAGGCCCAGAAGTGCGGCCAGCGGGTGGGTGATGACATAGACCGGCATGGTGCGCATCATCGCGCTGTGCGGCGCCTTGTCCTCGAAAGCGGCCCGGAAATTGCCGGCTTTCAGCGCCGGCACGATCTTCTGCGCGATGCCACCGGTGAGGAACACGCCGCCGCGGCTCATGAATACCAGAGCAAGGTCGCCTGCGGTGCGCCCAAGGCAGGTGACGAAGATCTCCAGCGCTTCCTCGGCAACCGGATCGGTTTTCGCAAGTGCCGCGGCAGTGATCTCGGCCGGCGTCGTGAAGGGCGACGCCTTGCCGTCCGCCTTGGCCACCGCCCGGTAGACATTGACCAGACCGCGCCCGCACAGGATCTGCTCGCCCGAAACGCGGCCTTCGAGCTTCTCGATATGCGGAAAAACCTCGAAATCGCGCGGTGTGCGCGGGCCGATGTCCATATGGCCGCCCTCGCCGGGGACCGGTATCCAGTGGTGCAGCGCATGGACCAGCCCGGCGACGCCGAGCCCGGTTCCCGGACCGAGCACGACGCGCCCGGCATTGGGCTCCGGCGTGCCGCCGCCGATCTTTTCCATGTGCTCCTCGCCGAGCGCGACGACGGCCAGCGCCTGCGCCTCGAAATCGTTGAGCACGACGATGTCGCTCAGGCCGAGGCTGGCGAACATTTTCCTCGGCTTGACGATCCAGGGGCAGTTGGTCAGCTCGATCTCGTCGCCGTCGACCGGGCCAGCCACCGCCAGCACCGCCGAATTGGGACGCACCGACGAGCGGTCGAGCACGGCCGCCTGGATCGCCTCGTCGATGGTGTTGTAGTTTGCCGTCTGGACGATGGTCGGCTCGCCAGCCTCGGAATTGGCGTCGAGCACGATCGAAAAGCGCGCATTGGTGCCGCCGATGTCGCCGATCAGGATCGGAAACCGCAGCAAAGTGTCGTCGTCGCCTGTGCGTGGCATGCTCTCGTCCGTCTCCGGCGCCCCCGACGGCATCTGGCCGTTCTTCCGTTGACTAGCGCATGGGTTTGAAAAGGGAAACGGTTTTCGACCCCGGCGGCGCGCTGAGGCCGGCTCTGCGGCCAAACCGCCACGGTTTCGCAAAAATGCGGCGCTGAACCGATTGAGCCTGCCTATAAGCTGTAAGCTATAAGCCGTGATCGTCAGTTTCCAGGCGGCCGCGGTCTCGGCAGCGGCACGCCGATCTCGGGCGTCGCCGTGAAAGCGTTCATCGTGCTTGGCAAGCCGGCGGCGGCCGGGGTGGCGGGCAACGAGGGCGCTTCGGGTTCGGGCGCGGCAGCCGCGACCGGCACGCCGCCGCCATGGTAGGTCGCCGCCTCGGCCGACGAAGGCCCCGGCGCGTCGAGCACGGCGCGGCATTCGCTCGGCAGGTTCGCCATCGTCATCAGGTCGCGCGCCTTGGGCGCATCCGGGTTCTTGTTGGGGCGCCAGGGCTCCTGCGTGAACCACCAGGCCAGCGGCTTGCCGCAACCGTCATCGTCCGGCGTCGCTTCCTGCGCCTTGCAGCCGGGCGATCCGGGCTGACAGCCGATGCGCACGTGGAAATGATAGTCGTGGCCCCAGAACGGCCTGACCTTGCGCAGCCAGAAGCGGTCGCCCTTGACGGTGTCGCAGAGCTTTTTCTTGATGCCCGGATTGACCAGGATGCGCTCGACCTGGCTGTAGCTCGCCGCCCGCTTCAAAAGCCTTGTGTGCGCTGGCGTCCACAGCGCGTCCTTCACCAGATGGGTCTTCTCATCGACCATCAAGGTGGCGCTCATCGATTCGCGCTGCGCCATCGACAGCGGGCGGCTGGGCATCGGCGTCAGCCAGATGTCGGCGTCGAGCCCGATCTGGTGCGAGGCATGTCCTGTCAGCATCGGGCCGCCGCGCGGCTGCGAAATGTCGCCGATCAGCAGGCCTGACCAACCATCGGCCGCTGCGTCGCGCGACAATTTCTCGACTACCGCGATCATCGCCGGATGGCCCCAGCGGCGGTTGCGCGACGGCCGCATCACCTGCCAGGTCGGACCGTCCAAGGGAATGGCGACGCCGCCGGCAAAACAGCCCTTGGAATAGAATCCGATCGACTGCGCCGCGGTCGCGGCCGGCAGTTTCTTGGCGCCAAACAGGTCTTTTGCCCGCTCCTCGGCGCTCGCCGGCTGAACGGCTAACCCAAGCACGGCAAGCAGGCCGAGCGCAGCGGCCAACAGGGGCGTTTTGCCGAAAGATGGCCTCATCGCTGTCTTCATGAACCCGGTTCTCCACCGCAATCCCAAGGCCGAATCATAGCACGCCGCGCCCGCGGCTTCGATCGTCAGCGCTTCATCGGGCTGCGCGCTTCGCCGTCACGCCAATCGCCGCTTGCCCACATATGATCGAAGGCGGCGCGGTAGTCGCGAAAGCGCAGGGAATAGCCCGCCGCCTTGATCGCCGCGTTGGCGACACGCTTGTTCTCGCCATAGAAGGACCGCGCCATGGGCGAAAGTTGGGCGGCGTCGAAGGGAATCTCGGGCGGCGGCTCTATGCCCATCAGCGAAGCGGCATAGGCGACGACATCCTGTGGCGGCGCCGGCAGATCGTCGGTGACGTTGAAGATGCCGCCTGTGTTTCCTTCGATGAGCTGCCACAGGGAGCCTGCAATGTCCTCGCAATGGATGCGGTTGAACACCTGGTCTGGCTTGACCAGCCGCCTTGCGGTGCCGTTTTCCAGATTGACCAGCGCGTTGCGGCCGGGGCCGTAGATGCCGGACAGGCGCAGGATCGCCCCCGGTCGGCCGATCTCGCGGCCCAGCTCCAGCCAGTCCTGTTCGGCGGCAACTCGCATCACCGAGCGCTTCGACACCGGCCGGCATTCAGCCGTTTCATCAACCCAGGCGCCGTCATAATTGCCATAAACCCCGACCGTAGAGAGATAGCCGATCCATTCCAGCAAAGGCATTTGAGCGATTGCCGCGCGCGCGGCATTCAAAACGGGATCGCCGGCCTCTTCCGGGGCAATCGAAATCAGCAGATGCGTTGTTTTTCCCAATGCATCACCGATTTCGCCGGTCATCGCGCCGTCGAACAGGAGCGGCGCGATACCGGCCTGCCGCAGCGTCTCGAATTTTTCCGGCGAGCGTGTCGTGCCGAAGATCGTCGCGGCGCCTTTGTTAGCCCGAGCAAAAGCCCTGCCGGAATAGCCGGCGCCGAAGATGAAGATCTGCTTTTCACTCATGCATTCGCCCTGGTTGGCCGCGCCAGACGCCATTCGTCGCGCACGGCTTCGTCGCTCTCGGTTTTCAGGCCGATGGCTGCCCTTTCTGAATATTCGGCGTCGAGCACCAGCCGCGCCAGCGCCCATATTGCCGCGCCCCGCACCAGCGGCGAAGCATCGTCCAGCAAGACGCGCACAGTGTCGGCAAGAGAGGCATCGCCGGAATTGCCGGCGGCGATCAGCACGTTGCGAATGAACCGGTCGCGGCCGATGCGTTTTATCGGCGAACCGGAGAAGAAAGCGCGGAAGGCCACGTCATCGAGACCCAAAAGGTCGGCGAGCGGCGGCTCGCGCAAATCATCGCGCGCGACGAGTTTTGCTTCGGAAGCCGCCCTGGCGAATTTGTTCCACGGGCAGGCGGCAAGACAATCGTCGCAGCCATAGATGCGGTTGCCGATCTTTTCACGGAACTCATGCGGGATCGGCCCCTTGTTCTCGATGGTGAGATAGGAAATGCAGCGCCGCGCATCGAGCCGGTAGGGCGCCGGAAAAGCATCGGTCGGGCACGCGTCGAGGCAGGCGCGGCAGGAGCCGCAATGATCGATCTCGGCGCGGTCGGGCACGAGTTCGGCGGTGGTGAAGATGGTGCCGAGGAACAGCCAGGAGCCGTGCTCGCGGCTGACCAGATTGGTGTGCTTGCCTTGCCAGCCGAGCCCGGCGGCCTCGGCCAGTGGCTTTTCCATCACCGGCGCAGTGTCGACGAACACCTTCACATCACCGCCGGCGCGCGCCACGAGCTTGCCTGCGATCTCCTTCAGCCGCCCCTTCATCACATCGTGATAGTCGCGGTTCTGCGCATAGACCGAGATGGCGCCACGGTCGCGCTTGGCCAGCACGCCGCCCGGATCATGGTCGGGGCCGTAGTTCATCGCCAGCACGACGATCGACCGCACCTGCGGCCACAGTGCCGCCGGTTCGGCCCGGCGTTGCAGCGTCTCGGCGATCCAGTCCATCGACCCGTGAAACCCGTCCGCGACGAATTCGGCCAGGCGCGCCGGCGCCAGCGGGATCGCATCGGGGGAGGTGACGGCGACGGCATCGAAGCCGGCGCGCTGCGCCTCCGCGTCGATCAGCGCGCGCAGTTTCGCGGGGTTAGAAGTCGAGGTCCGCATAGTGCGACACCGGTGACAGGCCACGCACCCGGTCGGTCAAAAGCGGCCGGAAAGAGGGCCGCGACTTGACCCGCGTGTACCACTCGCGTGCAGCGCTGTGCTCGCGCCAGTCGATCTCGCCGAGATAATCGAGCACCGACAGCGTCGCCGCGGCCGCGAGATCGGCATAGGTGACCCTCGAACCGGCCAGCCAATGGCGGGTGCCGGCCAGCCAGTTGGTGTATTTCATGTGCTGGCGGATGTTGGCGCGCGCGGCACGGATCGCGCCCGAATCGGGCGAGCCGCCGCCCGCCGTTTCCGGCATGACCGGCTTCAGCACGCGCTCGCGCACCAGATGGCGGGTAACTTCGCTTTCAGCCTTGTTGAGATACCAGTCGATGAGCCGGCGGATTTCGGCGCGCTGCATCGGGTCCTCGGCGAACAGCCGCTTGTCGCGCTTCAGCACACCGCGCGTTTCATCGAGATATTCCGAAATCACCGTCGCGCCGACGATCGGCACGTCGCCTTCGGCCAGCAGGATCGGCAGCGTGCCGGCCGGGTTCAGCGCCAGGAACTCCTTGCGCCGGGTCCACGGCTTTTCCTCGATCAAAGCCAGCTCCTCGCCATACTCGCCGAATGCGAGGCGGACGAAGCGACAGGTGGCGAACATGGGATGGTGGAAAAGCGTCAGCATGGTTCCGCGATGATAAAGCGCACTGGCGAATCGCAGGGCGCACCGGTAAGTCTTGGCCGCCCGGTTAGCGGGCCGTCAGGGTGTTGCGACCTATAGGGGGACTTCAACGCCATGACAAGCAAGCCCTTCTGTCAGCCGTCACGCCAATGCCGAGGTAGCCATGGAAAGCCAGACCATCGTCGAAGCCCTGCTGCTCGGCCTGCTGGAGGGGCTGACCGAGTTCATCCCGGTGTCGTCGACCGGCCATATTCTGCTTGCCGGTCATTTCCTCGGCTTCCATTCGACCGGCAAGGCCTTCGAGATCCTGATCCAGCTCGGCGCCATCCTGGCGATCCTCAGCGTCTATTTCCGCCGGCTGTGGAAGATGCTGCTCGACCTGCCGCATGACCGGCTGACGCGGCATTTCGCCATCGGCATCCTGATCGCCTTCCTGCCGGCGGCGATCATCGGCGCGCTGGCGCATGATTTCATCAAGACGGTGCTGTTCGAATCGCCGAGGCTGATCTGCATCATGCTGATCATCGGCGGCGTCGTACTGCTGGCGGTGGACCGCATGAACCTCAAGCCGGTCTACCGCGATGTCGAGCGCTTCCCGACCCGGCTTTACCTGCAGATCGGGCTTTTCCAGTGCCTGTCGCTCATTCCCGGCACATCGCGTTCGGGCTCGACCATCGTCGGCGCCCTGCTTTTGGGCGTCGATAAGCGCGCGGCCGCGGAATTTTCCTTCTTCCTTGCGATCCCGACCATGGTCGGCGCCTTCGCCTTCGACCTGTTCAAGAACCGCAACGTGCTGAGCAGCGCCGACCTGCCGATCATCGCCGTCGGCTTCGTCGCCGCCTTCGTCACGGCGCTCATAGTCGTACGCTTCCTGCTCGATTACGTCTCGCGCAACGGCTACTCGCTGTTCGGCTGGTGGCGGCTGGTGGTGGGTATTGTCGGGCTGGCGGCGCTGATGGTTTGGGGGTGAGCTTACCCTCCCCCTTGTGGGGAGGGTAAGCTACTCAATTCCTTCCGTAAAACGCGTTCTCGACATGCACCGGCCAGCGCCAGGGCAGCACCGCGACCATGTCGAAGCGCATCGACAATCTGCCGTAGTCCGCTTGGCGTGACAGCCAGATGTCAGCCGCGCCTTCTATGCGACGCTCCGATTCGTGACCGATCGCCTCCATGGCTTCCATCAGCGTGCGGCGCGCCTTGACCTCGACGAACAGCACCAGATCGCCGCGCCGCGCGATCAGGTCGATCTCGCCGAAGCGTGTGCGGTGGCGGCGCGCAAGAATCCTGTAGCCCTTCATCATCAGGGCTGCCGCCGCCAGCCATTCGCCGCGATGACCGCGTCGATAGGCTTTCAGGCGGCTGGAGCTCGGGCGCTCAGCCACTGTCGCTTTCTCCAGAAATCTCCCTGAGCTCTAGCAGCCGCCGATAGAGCGCCTGTTTCTGGCCGCCGGTCATTTTCGCGGCTTCCGCAGCCGCCTTGGAAGCCGGCATCTCGGCGGCGAGCGACAGCAGCAGGCGGTCGATATCGGCGGGCTCGTCCGCCTTGGCCTCGGCCGGGCCGACGCAGACGACGATCTCGCCCTTCGGCGTATCGGCCGCAGCATAGTGGTCGGCCAGCGCCTGCAGCGTGCCGGTTCGCATCTCCTCGAAGGTCTTGGTCAATTCCCTGCCGATAGCCGCCTTTCGCTCGCCGCCCAGCGCTTCGACCATGGCACCGAGGGATTCGGCCAGCCGACGCGGCGATTCGAAGAAGATCAGCGTCGCCGGCACGGCTTTCAGTGCCTCCAGCCGCGTCAACCGCTGCCCGGTCTTCACCGGCAAAAATCCGGCGAACATGAAGGCATCGGAGGGCAGGCCGGATGCGGTCAACGCCGCAAGCGGCGCCGACGGGCCGGGGATCGGCACGACGCGAATGCCGTGGTCGAGCGCCTCGCCGACCAGCCGGTAGCCGGGATCGGATACCAGCGGCGTGCCGGCATCGGAGATCAGCGCCACGCTCTGCCCGGCCTGAAGTGCCGATATCAGCTTCGGCCCGGCCTCGCCGGCATTGTGTTCATGATAGGCCGTGGTGCGGCGGCGAATGCCGTAGCGCTCGAGCAGCACGCGCGACACCCGCGTGTCTTCGCAGGCGACGATGTCGGCCGCGGCCAGCGTCTCCAGCGCGCGCAGCGTGATGTCGGCGAGATTGCCGATCGGCGTCGCCACCAGATAGAGCGCCGGCTCCAATGGCCGTGCCGCGATCTCGGTCTGCCCGACCACATAGCTGCGCTTGCTCGTCTCTGCGGTCACCGATGACTTCTCCATTCAGCCCTGTTTGGCACGGCTGACGCGGGCTTGCAAAAGCTGACGCCGATGTAAGGAATTCGCCTTTCCTTTGCCACAGTGGGGAACCAAACCGGCGTTGGCAGATTAGCCCCCTGATTCCGGAGGAGGACAGGATGGACAGCCTGAAGATACAGGACGCTTTCGAGCCTTACTATGCCGGCCGCAAGCGCGGTGCCGCGCCCACGGCCAAGCGCCCGCCTGCCAAGACCGAGAACAGCCTGACCAAAGAGCGGACCGCGAGCACCTCGCCGACGAAGGGCAGGCATTCCGACAGCAACAAACCAGACAGCACGACGGAGCACTGACCGGACGATGCCCAATCGCTTCGACATCTTCATCACCCGTCTTGAAACAAAGAATGCCCGCAACGGCGCGCAACTAGCCTCGATAGGCGACCAGCACCGCGCCCGCCGCGATAAGGGCGACGCCAAGCCAATTCGCTCCGGACAACCGCTCGCCGAGAAAGGCCGCGCCAAACACCGCCACAAGCACGACGCTTAGCTTGTCGATCGGCGCCACCTGCGCCGCATTGCCGATCTTGAGCGCCCGAAAATAGCAGAGCCATGAGGCGCCGGTCGCCAGACCGGACAGGCCGAGGAAAGCCCAGGTCTTTCCCGAGATTGTAGCCGGCGACTGGAACTGGCCGCTGGCGAGCAGGATGGCACCGAGCACGATCAGGATGATGACCGTGCGGATGAAGGTGGCGAAATCGGAATTGATGTTCTCGATGCCGACTTTGGCGAAGACCGCCGTCAGGGCCGCGAATGCAGCCGAGAGGAGGGCCCAGAATTGCCAGGAGGATACGGTCAGGTTCATGCCGGTGGCCTTTGCGGATGGCGTCTCAACCGAGATACCGTGAAACGCGTGCCTTCAGAAGGCTAATCAACTCAAGATCCATGAATTCATACTCGTCAGGTATATCGAGGCAGATAACACGGGCCTTCCTCAGGCTGGCCTTGAATTTCTTCTGCAGTTTGGTGCGGTGCGCCTTTTCCATGACGAAGATGAGGTCGGCCCACGCCACCAGATAATGCGTCAGCGGCGTGTCGGCATCGTGGTTGGTCCCCGCCGAGGCCACCTCGATATCCCGGCGCGTTGAAAACACCTGTTCGGCGGTCGGGCTGCGCAAGCGGTTCTGGCTGCATACGAAGAGGACGTTCTTCAAGGGTTAGCGCGCCAGGTCCGCCACTACGGCGTCGAGCACGATCATACCGGCCGGCGTGGCGCGCAGGCGCGAATTGCCGATCGGCGCTACCAGCCCCTCTCCCTGCAGCATCGACAGTCGCGCGCTCGACAGGCCGCGTCCGGAGAACGCTTCGTAGCGGGAGAGGTCGATGCCTTCGGCGAGCCGCAGGCCCATCAGCAGGAATTCGTCGGCCTCTTCCGAACGCGTCAGGATTTCGCCGCCGGTGACGCCATGGCCCTTGGCCTCGACCAGATTGGCCCAGGTTTCCGGCATCCGCTCGGCGATCGTCACCGTGCGGCGACCATTTTCGACGAAGCGGCCATGCGCGCCCGGCCCGACGCCGACATATTCGCCATAGCGCCAATAGGTGAGGTTGTGCCGGCTCTCGGCGCCCGGCCTTGCGTGGTTGGAGATCTCGTAAGCCGGCAAACCATGCGCCGATGTAATCTCCTGCGTCAGCGCATAGAGGTCGGCGGCGTGGTCATTGTCGGGAATGATGAATTTCTTTGCCGCGTGCAGGGCGTGGAAGGGCGTGCCTTCCTCAATGGTCAGCTGGTAAAGCGACAGATGGTCGGCGGCATGGCCGATCGCCTGTTCCAGCTCCGATGCCCAAGCCTCCGGCGTCTGGCCGGGCCGGGCATAGATGAGGTCGAAGGACAGCCTTGGGAATATTTCCCGCGCGAGGCCGATGGCGTGCAGCGCTTCCTCGACATTGTGCAGCCGCCCGAGGAAGCGCAAATCCTTGTCATCCAGCGCCTGCACGCCGAGCGACACGCGGTTGACGCCGGCTGCCCGGTAGCCGCGAAAGCGTTCGGCCTCGACCGAGGACGGATTGGCCTCCAGCGTCACCTCGATGCCATCAGGCACAGTCCAGTTCTTCGCCACGGCGTCCAGAACCCTGGCCACGGTTTCCGGCTTCATCAGCGACGGCGTGCCGCCGCCGAGAAAGATGCTGGTCACCTCGCGCAGCCCGGTGCGTTCGCGCATCGTCGCCAGTTCGGCCTCGAAGGCGGCGGCAAAGCGCTCCTGGTCGACTGGCTGGTGGCGGACATGGCTGTTGAAGTCGCAATAGGGGCATTTGGCCGCGCAGAACGGCCAATGGACATAAACGCCGAAGCCGGGCGTCCGGTCGAGCAGCATGCTCATGGCGAGCCCAATCTCGCTTTGGCGAACTTCTGGAAGGCGCGAGCGCGATGCGACAGCGCCGTCGGCTGGCCGGGCTTCCAGCCGTGCTTTTCCTCGGCCGTCATCTCACCAAAAGTCTTGTCGAAGCCGTCGGGGAGGAAGACCGGGTCGTAGCCGAAGCCGAGTTCGCCGCGCGGCGGCCAGACCAGCGTGCCTTCGGCCTCGCCGCGATAATATTCCGCCTCGCCGTCGGGAAACGCCAGGCAGATGACGGCGACGAAGCGTCCCTTGCGCTGTTGCGGCAAGGCCGCGCCGACTTCCTGCAACGCCACTTCGGTGCGCTGCATGGCCATGCCGAAATCGCGCGATCCATCCGGGGTTTCGGCCCAGTTGGCGGTGTAGACGCCGGGCGCGCCGTCGAGCGCGTCGACGCACAGGCCGGAATCGTCCGACAGCGCCGGCAGGCCGGTCGCCTTGGCTGCGGCGAGCGCTTTGATGTAGGCGTTCTCCTCGAAGGTGGTACCGGTCTCGTCCGGTTCCGGCAGGCCATACTCCTTGGCCGATTTCGCTTCGAAGCCGAACGGCCCCATCAGGTCGGCGAATTCGCGCAGCTTGCCTTCATTGTGGCTGGCGACGACGATCTTCTTTCCGTCGAGAGAATGCATCAAAGGCCCCAGATTCGTGGCTCGGCGAATTCGATCGAATTGCCCGAGGGGTCGCGTGTATAGATCGAACGGCCGCCCTGCGGCCATTCAAATTCGCTTTCGATAGCGATGTTCTTCGCCTCGAGATGCGCTTTCCAGCGCACGATTTCGTCGGCGGTCGCAGCAAAGCAGAGATGGCCTTCGCCGACCGTGCCGTGCGGCGGCACCGGCAGCCTGGCGTCGGACGCCGGCGGGATTTTGGTCGCCTCGGCGTTGAAGACGAGCAGCACGCCGGGGCCGCAGCGGAAGAAGAGATGCCGGCCGGCCACCTTGCCGAGGAGGGGGAGGCCGAGGATGTCGGTGTAGAAGGTTTCCGCTGCGGTCAGGTCGCTGACGTAGAGAGCTGATTCAAGGATGGCAGAGGGCATCACGAGGCACCCCCCTCTGCCCTGCCGGGCATCTCCCCCGCAAGGGGGGAGATTGGCAGCCTCCGCATCGCCGCGCCCTTTGCAACGTTAGAGATTAGCGAAGCCCGAAACGACATCCGATCTCCCCCCTTGCGGGGGAGATGCCCGGCAGGGCAGAGGGGGGTGTTCAAGCTCGGCATTTAATCCTAAGCCACTGCCATCTGCTGCAAACTCACCAACCGCTGGATGCCTTTCTTGGCCAGGCCCATCAAGTCCGCGAACTGCTCTTCGGAGAAAGGCTCGCCCTCGGCGGTGCCTTGGATCTCGACGATGCCACCCTTGCCGGTCATGACGAAATTGGCGTCGGTGCCGGCCGCGGAATCCTCGATATAGTCGAGGTCGATAACCGGCTGACCGTCATGGATGCCGCAGGAGATCGCAGCGACATGGTCCTTCAGCACCTTGGCGACGCTGGCCATCTGGCGCGCTTCCATCCAGCGCAGGCAGTCATACAGCGCCACCCAGCCGCCGGTGATCGATGCGGTGCGGGTGCCGCCATCGGCCTGGATGACGTCGCAGTCGACGGTGATCTGCTGCTCGCCCAGCGCCTGCAAATCGACCACGGCGCGCAGGGAGCGGCCGATCAGCCGCTGGATTTCCAGCGTGCGGCCGCCCTGCTTGCCGGCCGAAGCCTCGCGGCGCATGCGCTCGCCGGTCGAGCGCGGCAGCATGCCGTATTCGGCCGTCACCCAGCCCTTGCCGGAATTGCGCATCCAGCCAGGCACTTTTTCCTCAAGGCTGGCCGTGCACAGGACATGCGTGTCGCCGAACTTCACCAGGCACGAGCCTTCGGCATGCTTGGAGACGCCGCGCTCGAAGGAGATGGCACGCATTTCGTCGAATTGGCGTTTGGAAGGGCGCATTCAGGCTGCTTTCTTGTCATTTTTCGGAATCTTGGCCGGCTTGTAACCGCATGGGACGCGTGGCGCAAAGGAAAATGGCCTGACGATCTGACGCAGACACCGGGTGATCTCACACAGACACCGGGTGATCTCACAAAGACACCGGGTTGCGCGGGTGCAGTGTAAGTCTATATCGTTGGGCCGGAGGTTTTTGGCCGTATGACCAAGGCAGTCGATCCCGCTTCGCAGTCGCCCGCGCTTCAGTCGCTCGATATGCGTTCCCGCGACATCTTCCGGCGCATTGTCGATTCCTACCTCAGGGACGGTGAACCGGTGGGCTCGCGCAGCCTGTCGCGTATCCTGCCGTCCTCGCTGTCGCCGGCGACCATCCGCAACGTGATGAGCGATCTCGAGCATCTCGGCCTGATCTACGCGCCGCACATCTCGGCCGGCCGGTTGCCGACGCAGGCCGGCCTGCGTTTCTTTGTCGATGCCTTCATGGAGCTTGGCGACCTTTCCGACGAGGAGCGCCGCGCCATCGAGGCACAGGTTCGGGCGTCCGGCTCGGGCGCGACGCTGGAGCACATGCTGACCGAGGCCAGCCAGATGCTGTCGGGCATGTCGCGCGGCGCCGGCCTGGTTCTGGCCGCCAAGAACGAGGTGGCGCTGAAGCACATCGAATTCATCCAACTCGAACCGACCAAGGCGCTGGCGGTGCTGGTGTCGCAGAATGGCGACGTCGAGAACCGCGTCGTCGAGCTGCCTGCCGGCATCACCGTCTCGCAACTGCACGAGGCCTCAAATTTCCTCAACGCCCATATACGCGGCCGAACGCTTGCCGAGGCGCGGATCGAGATCGCCCGCATCAAGGAAGAGACCAGGGCCGCGCTCGACACGCTGTCGCAGGACCTGGTCGAGAAGGGGCTGGCGGTGTGGGCCGGCGCCGACAGTGGCCTGCCGGCACGGCTCATCGTGCGCGGGCGCGCCAATCTGCTCGAAAACGTCACCGCCCAGGCCGACATCGAACTGCTGCGCCATTTGTTCGAGGACATGGAGACGCAGGACGGGCTTATCCAGTTGCTTGACCTCGCCGAAGAGGGATCGGGCGTGCGCATCTTCATCGGCTCGGAAAACAAGCTGTTTTCGCTGTCGGGCTCGTCGCTGGTTGTCGCGCCCTATCGCGACAAGGATGCCCGCGTCGTCGGCGCGCTCGGCGTCATCGGCCCGACCCGGCTGAACTACGCGCGCATCGTCCCAATGGTCGACTATACGGCGCAGCTGATTTCCCGCATGCTGCGCTGAGCTGATCCAACCGAGGAGACGATGATGGCGCTCGAAGAATTCAAGGCCCGGATCAGCCTGCTGCTGGAAGAGATGGTCAACCAGCCGGAAGACCAGCACGAGATCCAGGAGCAGTTGCGTGAAAAACTGCAGGAAATGCGCGCCATGGGATTGCCGCTGCCGGCTGACCTCGTCGAGTTGGAAAAACGCCTCGACGACGATTTTTACGCCGCCGGGACCTGAGCCGGGAAACCGGAAGCTTCCTCCACCTCATCGTGTGCCGTGGAACGATCGACGAGACCGCTCGTTCCTGTTCTCACGCCCAAACATTGGAGGACCGAATGATGCGTTTTGCCGGCCCCGCAATTTCCGCCGCACTGTTTCTCTCGACCGCTTCATTCGCCCAGCAGGCGGACGATCCGGTGCTCAAAGGCGCGGCCGCATTCGGCGACTGGCGAGCGGACAAGCCGGGCACACGCCGCCTGATCAGACCGGACGATCTGCCTAAGCCCTATGCCACCCGGTCGACCTCGAACAGCGCCGGCGTTGCGGACATGCCGGCAGACGCGAAGCTGCAACTGCCGCCGGGGTTCTCGGCCGAGCTGGTTGCATCGGGCATCGACAATCCACGCGTCGTGCGCGTCGCGCCGAATGGCGACCTGTTCGTCGCCGACAGCGAGGCCAACCAAGTCCGCATCTACCGTCTGGCCGAAGGCAGTGCGAAGCCTGCGCAGGACGGCATCTTTGCCGGCAATCTCAACCAGCCCTATGGTATTGCCTTCTATCCGCCAGGCGCTGACCCGCAATGGGTCTATGTCGCCAATAGCGACAGCATCGTGCGTTTTGCCTACCGCAATGGCGACCTGAAGGCCTCCGGCGATCCAGAAACCATCGTCGACAACATCCCGGCCAATCACCACTGGACCCGCGACATCGCTTTTTCGCCGGACGGCAAGACGCTTTATCTGTCGGTCGGCTCGGGATCGAATGTCGCCGAGGACATGGGCCAGGAGCCGAAGGGCGGACTCGACGCCTGGGCGGCGTCGCAGGCGCTCGGCGCGCCATGGGGATCCGAAGATGGCCGCGCCGATGTGCTGGCCTTCGATCCCGATGGCAAGAGCGGCCGCATCTTTGCCACCGGCCTGCGCAACTGCTCGGGCATGACCGTGCAGCCGGCGACCGGCGCGCTGTGGTGCGTCGTCAACGAACGGGATGCGCTTGGCGACAATGTGCCGCCCGAATACGCGACCGTGGTCAAGGACGGCGCCTTCTATGGCTGGCCGTGGTATTATATCGGCGACAATGAGGATCCGCGCCACAAGGGTGAGCGCCCCGATCTTGCCGGCAAAACGACCGTTCCCGATGTGCTGATGCAGGCGCATTCGGCGCCGCTCAACATCGCCTTCTACGATGGGAAGAGCTTTCCGGCCGAATACAAGGGCGATGCTTTCGTCGCTCTGCACGGGTCATGGAACCGCGGCAACCGGACCGGCTACAAGGTGGTGCGGTTGCTGTTCAAGGACGGCAAGCCAACCGGCGAATATGAGGATTTCATCACCGGCTTCGTCGTCTCGAACGGTGAGGTCTGGGGGCGGCCGGTCGGCGTGGCGGTGGCCCTGGATGGCGCGCTGATCGTCACCGAGGACGGCAACGGCACCATCTGGCGTGTCACCCATGGCGACGGTCGTTCCTGAGCGCAGTTCGCACAGGCGTGGTGCAATCGAATCCGAGTTTCAGGGAATTCACGCCCGCCGGACTTTGTGCGATAGGATGCCGTGATAGCAGCGTCGCGCAAGGCCGCAACCATGACCCTCACCGGATTCCTCGCCTACAGCGCCGCTCTCGGCATCGCCGCCGCGATTCCTGGTCCCGGCATCACCGCGCTGGTCGCCCGTGCGCTCGGCTCCGGCTTCCGCTCGTCGCTGGCGATGTCTTTTGGCCTGATGGTTGGCGACATCACCTATCTGACCGCCGTGGTGCTTGGCCTCGCCTTCGTCGCCCAGAGTTTCGGCATGGTTTTCCTCGCTATCAAATGGCTCGGCGTCGCCTATCTCGCCTTCCTCGGCTGGCGCTTCTGGAACAGCGGCATCACGCCCGAGACCGTCGAGGCCAGAAAAGGCAAGGGCGGCTTGCTGTCGAGCTTTGCCGCCGGCCTGACCCTCACGCTCGGCAATCCGAAGACGATGATCTTCTATCTCGCCATCACGCCGACCATCGTCGACCTGAAAACCATCACGCTGGCCGACTACGGCATTCTCGTCGCGCTGACGATCGTCGTGCTTCTGGTGGTGCTGGTGCCGTATCTGGCGCTGGCCGCCAAGGCGCGCTGGTTCCTGAAGTCGCCGCGCGCGCTCAAGGCGCTGAACCGTACGGCTGCCGGCTTCATGGTCGGTGCCGCTGCAGCGATTGCCGCCCGCCAATAGCGGGCTTTCGGCCAAAGCATTTCGCAAACAGGCCTTTGCGGGAAATGCTTTTCCGAGACGGCACTGTTTTAGACACAGGTCTCACTCGGATATTTTCAATCGACAGTCTATCTTGCGCGGTCGAAGGTCCTATGTTGCCCGCAAATCCACTTGCCTGAAATTCTGGGAGCGAAACCAATGAACAAGCCCACCACATCAGCCCGCGTGCCCGGCCGCGGCCGCGTCTACGATTCCATCACCGACACGATCGGCGATACGCCTCTGGTGCGGCTCGACAAGTTCGCTCGGGAAAAGGGCATCGTCGCCAATCTCATCGCCAAGCTCGAATTCTTCAATCCGATCGCCTCGGTCAAGGACCGCATCGGCGTGGCGATGATCGAGGCGCTGGAGGCGTCAGGCAAGATTTCTCCCGGCAAGACCACGCTGATCGAACCGACGTCGGGCAACACCGGCATCGCGCTTGCCTTCGCCGCTGCCGCCAAGGGCTACAAGCTGATCCTGACGATGCCCGAAACGATGTCGATCGAGCGCCGGAAAATGCTGGCGCTGCTCGGCGCGGAGCTAGTGCTGACAGAAGGCCCGAAAGGTATGAAGGGCGCCATCGCCAAGGCCGACGAACTGGCAGCGACGATCCCCAACGCGATCATCCCGCAGCAGTTCGAGAACCCGGCCAATCCGGAAATCCACCGCACGACGACGGCCGAGGAAATCTGGAACGATACGCATGGCGAGGTCGATATCTTCGTCGCCGGCATCGGCACCGGCGGCACCATCACCGGCGTCGGCCAGGTGCTGAAGAAGCGCAAGCCCTCCGTGCATGTCGTCGCCGTCGAGCCGGACTCCTCGCCGGTTCTGTCGGGCGGCCAGCCCGGCCCGCACAAGATCCAGGGCATCGGCGCCGGCTTTGCGCCCAAAATCCTCGATACGACGATCTATGACGAGATCGTCAAGGTGTCGAACGAGGATTCGGTCGCCAATGCCCGCCTCGTCGCCCGCCTCGAAGGCGTGCCGGTCGGCATCTCTTCGGGCGCCGCCCTGCAGGCGGCCATCGTCGTCGGCTCGCGGCCGGAGAACAAGGGCAAAAATCTTGTGGTGGTCATCCCGTCCTTCGCCGAGCGTTACCTGTCGACAATCCTGTTCGAGGGGCTGGGATCGTAATCCGACGCTTCTTCGTGACCAAGCTGGCCCGCTGAAAAAACGCCCGTGGCCGCCATGGGCGGCTTGAGCGCCACACCGCTTCCGGTTCATATTTCCCCCGGCCTGCTTTGCGCGGGCCGGGGGAGAATTTCATGTACAAGCTTTATACCCGTCCCGGCAGCGGCGGCTTCGTGGTGGAGGCGGCGCTGGCGCTGGCCAATGTACCATTTGAGCAGATCGACGTGCCGAAGACCGACCGGCCCGATCCCGCCTTCCTCGACATCAGTCCGTTGAACCAGGTGCCGGTGCTGACCCTGCCGGACGGAAGCTCGATGACCGAATCGGCAGCGATCTGCATTGTGCTTGCCGAGCGCCACCCCGACGCCAATTTGGCGCCGGGAGCAGAAGCGCCTGCCCGCGCGGATTTCCTGCGCTGGATGGCCTTTATGTCGTCTGTTCTCTATTCGGCAGTGCTGCGTTTCTACTACGCATACCGCTACACGGCCGATCCCGAAGGCACCAAGGCGGTCAAGCTGGCGGCCGTGGCCGAGATGGACCGCGGCTTTGCCGTTCTCGATGCCGCGCTCGAGGGCCGTGACTGGCTGGTCGGTGACCGGATGTCGCTGGCCGACATCTATCTGGTCATGCTGGTGGCCTGGCATCCCGACATCGACAGCGCGCGGACGGCATGGCCGAACATCGAACGCCTGTGGGCGCGGCTGCGCGACCATCCGCTGATGAAGACGCTCAACACCTCGCACGAGATGTGGCCGGGCTGAAGCTCAATTTCTGAGCACCGCCCGTTTTCCCTGCAGGAACCGGCGCACCGCCGGGTCTCGCTCGAGGCCGATCGCCCGGTCGTAGGCTTCGCAGGCTTGCGGTACCTGACCAAGCCTGGCCAGGAGACCGGCGCGTGCGGCCCAATAGGGCTGGTACTCGTCAAGCCGCTTGTCGTCGCCCAGCACGTAAAGGGCCGCCAATCCGGCCACTGCGCCCTCGGCCTCGGCGATCGCCACCGCGCGGTTTATCGCCACCACCGGCGATCCTGCGATCGAAAGCAGCGCGTCGTAGAGTTCCTGGATCGCCACCCAGTCGGTGCGGCCGGTGAACCTTCGTGCCGCATGCGCGGACTGCACGGCCGCCTCAAGCTGGTAACGGCCGATGACGCCCTTGGACGCGGCGTGGGAAAGCAGCGCCTCCGCCTCATCGATGAGGGCGCGGTCCCATAGAAGGCAATCCTGTTCCGCCAGCGGCACGAAGTCGCCTTCGGCACTGCGCCGTGCGGCGCGGCGGGACTCAGCAAACAGCATCAGCGACAAGAGGCCCAGTGCCTCCGGCTCCTCCGGCAACAGCGAAGCCACCAGCCGGCCGAGCCAGATGCCTTCGGTCGCCAGGTTGCGGCGCCGCGTTTCGGTGCCCGCCGGGTCGGTCCAGCCTTCGGCGAAGGCGGCGTAGATCGCTTCCAGCACCGCATCCAGCCGTTCCCCGAGTTCGGCCCGCTCCGGCACGCGGAACGGAATGCCGGTTTCACGGATGCGGGACTTGGCCCGCACCAGGCGCTGGCCCATGGTTGCGGGCGAGACCAGGAAGGCGGAGGCGATCGTCGCGGCGTCGAACCCCAGCACCGTCTGCAGGATAAGTGGCGAGCGTACGCTCGATTCGATCGCCGGATGGGCGCAAGCGAACATCAGCCGCAGCCGATCGTCGGGCAGATCTTCCTCGGTCATGCGTGCCTCCGCCTCCTGCGCAATCAGCTTGAGATGCTCGCGGCCGGCCTCGCTGGTGAGCCGCCGCCGCACCGCATCGACGCGGCGCCGCCGCGCCACCGCCAGCAGCCAGGCTTCCGGCTTTTCCGGCACGCCGGTTCGCGGCCAGCGCTCGAGGGCGGCGGCAAAGGCATCGGCCAGCGCGTCCTCGGCGGCGGCCACGTCGCGCGTGCGGGCCGCGAGCCAGGCGACCAGCTTGCCGTAGCTCTGCCGCGCGGCCGCCCCGGCGGGCGCCCCCGGGGAGGGCGGGGGCCGGGGCCAGCACCGGAATTTATGGGGCGTGTGTTGGGCCTTTGCCCACTAGGGCGCCAAATGGACCGGGCGGGTGGGGG
>NZ_JAMYPL010000034.1:0-62419 GCF_040320355.1 Mesorhizobium sp. M0715
CCCCCCCCGCCCCCACCACCACCCACCCCCCAAAACCACTGAATCAACTCCTTTTCTTGGTTTGTTCTCACCCCCTTCTGTTTGTTGGGCGGCGCGGGCGGTGGCTGCCCCGCCCGCCCAACGCGCGCGGTCTGACTAGGTCAGCCCTGGGAGGGATCAGTTCGTGCCCTTGCCGCCGCACTTGCCGGTGGCAACGTTGAAGTTGCCGCAGGACAGAGGCGCGCGCCAATCGGAGATCAGGTCCTTGGAATCAGGCAGATAGTCGGACCATTCGTCGCCCATCACCAGGCCCGGCGTGCGCGACACGGTTTCGAACTGGCCGTCGGCCTGGATTTCGCCGATCAGCACCGGCTTGGTGATGTGGTGGTTCGGCATCATCGTCGAATAGCCGCCGGTCAGGTTCGGCACCGACACGCCGATCATGGCGTCGATGACCTTGTCCGGATCGGTGGTGCCGGCCTTCTCGACCGCCTTCACCCACATGTTGAAGCCGATATAATGGGCCTCCATCGGATCGTTGGTGGTGCGCTTGTCGTTCTTGATGAACTTGTGCCAGTCGGCGATGAACTTCTTGTTCTCGGGCGTATCGATGCTCTCGAAATAGTTCCAGGCAGCGAGATGGCCGACCAGCGGCGCGGTGTCGAGACCTGCAAGCTCTTCCTCGCCGACCGAGAAGGCCATGACCGGAATATCCTCGGCCTTGACGCCCTGGTTGCCGAGTTCCTTGTAGAACGGCACGTTGGCGTCGCCGTTGACGGTCGAGACGACGGCGGTCTTCTTGCCGGCCGAACCGAACTTCTTGATCGCCGAAACCTCGGTCTGCCAGTCGGAGAAGCCGAACGGCGTGTAATTGACCATGATGTCTTCCGCAGCCACGCCCTTGGCCTTCAGATAGGCTTCGAGGATCTTGTTGGTGGTGCGCGGATAGACGTAGTCGGTGCCTTCCAGCACCCAGCGCTTCACCGAACCGCCATCCTCGCTCATCAGATAGTCGACGGCCGGAATGGCCTGCTGGTTTGGCGCCGCACCGGTGTAGAACACGTTGCGCTCACTTTCCTCGCCCTCATACTGGACGGGGTAGAACAGGATGTTGTCGAGTTCCGAGAACACCGGCAGCACCGATTTGCGCGACACCGAGGTCCAGCAGCCGAACACCGCCGCGACCTTGTCCTTGGAGATCAGCTCGCGCGCCTTTTCGGCAAACAGCGGCCAGTTGGAAGCCGGATCGACGACGACCGCCTCGAGCTTCTTGCCGAGCAGGCCACCCTTGGCGTTCTGCTCGTCGATGAGCATCAGCATGGCGTCCTTCAGCGTCGTCTCCGAAATCGCCATGGTCCCCGACAGCGAATGGAGAATGCCGACCTTGATCGTGTCGTCGGCGGCCTTCGCCGGAGCGGACATCAACAGGCCGGCGGCGACCACGCTCGCCGAAAACATTTTTGTTATTGTCGAGAAATTACCCCTCATATTACGGACTCCCAAGCTGGTTGATTGCACCGCAACACTACAAAGCAACCCCCATGCCAACCGCTCCGGCGACCCCGAAAGGGTACAAATAGTTCAGAAATATCAGCGTCTTGGAATGTAGGGCCTCCAAAACAAAGAGAGGCGGCCAAGAATCGATTGAGGGAATTTTGCGCAGCTTACGCAGTCGTTGCCTAATTTTCACTCATTCTCTCAGGCTGCCTATATTTTGATCTCAACAGCAGTGCCTCAGGCGACCGATATTGCGGCGCGGTGCAAAAATAGGGCAAGCTCTCTCTTCAAGCGAGCGACGTCATGGTTTCAGGGATTTCACGCATTTTTATCGGCATACTGCTTCTGGCCGCAGCAACCGGGCCTGCGCGAGCCGATTTCAGCGACGGCAAGATGCCTGACGGCACTTATCATTGCGAAGTGTACCTGCTTGGCATGTTCCTCAGCCTCGGCGACATCACCATCAAGGGGAACGTCTACAGCGGCCCGGTCTACACCAGCCTCCGCGTCTTCGACCCCGTGCAGCAGGGCTATAACTATCAAATGGACGCAAACGGCGTGATCTCGTGGCTGGGGCCGCTGGGCGGATATACCACCGGCGGCAATTCGCTGTCGCTGACCCAGGCGACGCTCGACGGTGAAACCGCCCCTTCCTTCGACATCATCATGAAGCAGCCCGACGGCGCTTTCACCGCCTCGACCTGCACCAAGCAATGAAGCGGCAGGAAAAAAGGCGCGGAACCTTGCGGGTTCCGCGCCAGCAGTCTGTCGGGAGGATTTGACTAGATCGTCTTTGCCGACATTTGCGCGGCGATGTAGTCGGCCTGGCGGATCGCGAGCGACACGATCGTCAGGGTCGGGTTTTCGGCGGCCCCGGTGGTGAACTGGCTGCCGTCGGACACGAACAGGTTCTTGATGTCGTGCGCCTGGCCGTGCTTGTTGACGACGCCGTCTTCCGCTTTCTCGCTCATCCGGTTGGTGCCGAGATTGTGGGTCGACGGATAGGGCGGCGTCGGGAAGGTGCGGGTGGCGCCGACCGCATCGTAAAGTGCCGTAGCCTGTTTGTAGGCGTGGTTGCGCATCGCGGTGTCGTTCGGATGGTCGTCGAAATGCACGTCGGCGATCGGCATGCCGTGCGCGTCCTTTTCGTCGGTATGCAGCGTGATGCGGTTCTCCGCACGCGGCATATCCTCACCGACGATCCACAGGCCGGCCATGTGGTCGTAGTGATCGAGTGCGGTGGTGAACGAGCGCCCCCAGGCACCCGGATCGAGGAACGCCGCCATGAACGGCAGGCCGAGCGACAGCGTCTCGAACTCGTAACCACCCACGAAACCGCGCGATGGATCATGCCGCGCCTCGTCGCGGATGATGCCGGCCATGGTCGTGCCGCGATACATGTGCACCGGTCTGTCGAAGATGGCATAGACCGAGCCGGTGGTGTGACGCATGTAGTTCTTGCCGACCTGACCCGACGAGTTGGCAAGCCCATCGGGGAATTTTCCCGATGCCGAATTGAGCAGCAGCCGCGGGCTCTCGATCGAATTGCCGGCAACCGCGACGATGCGCGCCTTCTGCTCCTGCAGCTTGCCGTCCTTGTCGGCGTAGACGACGCCGGTCACCTTTCCGCTAGCGTCGTGGTTGATCTTGATCGCCATGGCGTTCGGCCTGACTTCGAGATGGCCTGTCGCCTCGCCCTTGGGGATCTCGGTGTAGAGCGTCGACCATTTGGCGCCCCATTTGCAGCCCTGGAAGCAGAAGCCGGTCTGCTGGCAAGACATGCGATCGTCACGATCGACCGAATTGATCGCCATGTTGCCGGTGTGGCATTCCTTATAGCCGAGCTTGTCGGCGCCGGCCTTCAGCACCTTGAAATTGTTGTTGCCCGGCAGCCGCGGCCAGTCATTGGTGCCGGTGACGCCCATCTTGGCTTCAGCCTTGGCATAGTAGGGCTCCAGCTCGGCCAGCGTGATCGGCCAATCGAGCAGGTTGGCGCCTTCCAATTTGCCGTAGGTCGACAGCGTCTTGAACTCATGCTCCTGGATGCGCAGCGAAGCTCCGGCCCAATGCGTGGTCGAACCGCCGACCGACTTGACGATCCAGGCCGGCAGGTTGGGAAAGTCCTTGGCCACACGCCAGTCACCCGACGTGGTGCGCTTGTCCGTCCAGGCGAGCTGGCTGAACGAACCCCACTCGTCATTGATGAAGTCTTCGTATTCGTGGCGCGCGCCGGCTTCCAGGATGACGACGTCGACACCCTTCTGGGCGAGTTCGTTGCCGAGCGTGCCGCCGCCGGCGCCCGAGCCGATGATGACGACCACGCCGTCGTTGTTCAGATCAAATGAAGCTGCCATGGTTTCCTCCCATGATTTCTGTTTGCGGGTTCAGGAACGACGGGGCTCAGAGCCACTCGATGTCGTCGAAACCGCGCGCGATGTAGCCGCCCTTGGAATAGGACTCGCCCTCGTAACCGAAGATCGGCCACACCTCTTTCTGGTTGTAGAGGCTGACGACGAGGCCGCCTCTGATGGCCTGGAAGAATGGCGTCACCTCGATTTGCTTCAGCACGGCGACCCGCTGCTCCTCCCAGCCAAGGCCGCGATAGCCGCCGCCACCGGACTTCTTGTCGAGGTCGGCGATGCCGTCCTCGAGCATCGCCTTGTAGGCGGCGTCCTTGCCGGCCTGCTCGTCATGACCTTTCACGGCAATGGCGTAATATTTGTCCGGAACCTGATCGTGCGGATAGATGTCACGCGCCATCTGGATCAGCGTCGCCATGGTTTCGGGCTTGAGTGCCGATGTCTCGAGCCCCCAGGCATGTTCGGGGCTGATGACGGCGCTGCCGGAGATGACGAGCAGCGCGCCGATGCCGCCGCGTCTGAGAAGCTCTCGACGGGAAAGCCCAGGCTTCGCGTCATAGATCGTGACCATTTTTATTCCTCCCTGCTTGCTATTTGCACCCTTGAGAGTGCCGTTGCTGGCGCTACCTGCCGGTGCGGCTGCAATGTCTCCTATTGAAAGCGACCTGTGCGTTGCAGAACCTCGATCTTGTAGCCGTCGGGGTCCTCGATGAAGAAGAAACGCGCGATCAGCGACCCGTCGCGGTTGAACTCGACGATCTTCTTCGGATTGAGGCCAAGCGCACCGAGACGATCATGTTCGCCGTCGAGATCGGCGACCGAGACCGCAAGGTGACCGTAGCCGTCGCCCAGCCCGTAAGGCTCCTGCCGATCCTTGTTCACGGTCAGTTCGAGCTCGAACCCCGACTCGGCATTGCTGAGGTAAAGGAGCGTGAATGTCTCGAAATCCAGCCTGTCGGCGACATCGAGCCCGAAGGCGTTTCTGTAGAAATCGACGGACCGGGCCTCTTCGAGAACCCGGATCATGCTGTGGATCGCCTTGGCCAAATCAGTCTCCGCTCTGGTGTGGAGACGATTATGCGCGGCACGGACAAAAGGTGGTGGCAGCCGGTTACCACGCCCGAAGCCGTGAACCGTCCTCCATCGCCAACAAGGACAAAAGTCCGATTGCCGTGGCGGCGATTTTACCCGAGAATGCATGTGGGGACAGGTCAAGCAGTGTCAAACTGCACGCCCGTCCACCCAAGACCAACAATCATGGGAGGTTTGTCGGATGTGCAGGGTGTTTGCGGGCCAGGATCCCGAAGGCTATCGCCAGATCAACCGGTCGATTCGCATCGACGGCCACTCGACCAGCATCCAGCTTGAAGGAACATTCTGGGCGTTGCTCGACGAGATCGCCGAAAACCAGAACCTGACGACGCCGAAATTCATCTCCAAGCTCTATGACGAAGCCATAGAGCTCAACGGCGCCATCCCGAACTTTGCGTCGATGCTGCGCACCACCTGCGCGCTCTATCTGCGCGGCCATCGGCCAGGGATGGATGAGCAGATGGTGCCGAAGCGGGAAGCTGCTTAGCGTATTGCGCTCAGCTGAGTTCTTGGGCGAGCCCGATGAGAAGCCCTCCAGGCCCTCGAATGTAACATAGCCGATACACGTCTCTATACTGGACGACTTCGCCTTCGAGCCGCGCACCGCGATTGCGGAGCCTTTCGAGCGTCCCGTCAATGTCGTCCACAGTGAACATGACGCGGAGGTAGCCCAGGGCGTTTACAGGGGCGTTGCGGTGATCGGCGACGACAGGCGGCGTGAGGAAACGGGACAGTTCGAGCCGGCTGTGGCCGTCCGGCGTCCGCATCATGGCAATCTCGACGCGCTGATCGCCCAGTCCCGTGACACGTCCGGCCCATTCTCCTTCGATCGTAGCCCGCCCTTCGAGCTCAAGGCCGAGCTCGCCAAAGAAACCAATCGTCTCTTCAAGGTCATCGACGACGATTCCTATGTTGTCCATCCGTTTGAGCGCCATGGTGTTCAGTCTACAAGGTGTCGTCCAGGTCGTAAACTCATTAGCCTGCTTGCCAGCTGAGCAAGTATGATCAAGGGATCTTGAGAGCCTGGTGATGCGTCGCGGTGGGCCTGGCATTGACCGCGACCTCGAACGCCACCCGGTCAGTGGCTGGTTCCTGATTCATGCCTGATGGCACGACGCTGTTTCTATCGGTCCAGGATCCGGGCAGGTAGGCCGGATGCTTCGCGGGATCGTGGCCCGACTTCCGGGCAGCCATCCGGCTTCAACAACACACCCAGACCCGATCGGCAGTCGACCGAACCCTCGCTAACGATTTTGTGATGTGGTTGACGAGGTCATTTTCATCTCGCAGTCTATCGGCATTCGATCTGCGGATTAAACTAACTATCGTTGTCATGATTACTTTGGCGTCACTTCCCGGGTGCGTTCTCTTATTTTCGAGATTCCTAATATGAACCATCGCAATCCTGTTCGAATGAATCGGCGTCTTTTCCTGTCCTCGGTCGCAATATTTACGGCAACCGCGACATCGGCCGGTTTTGCGCGATCGTTCTCGGGCACTTTGCCCTGGACGCCAATGGCATCCGATCCACCCGCGCAGGTCGTGGCCGGCGGCTGGCACTTTTTCTCAGCCCAGGAAGCAGCCCTTGTCGAGGCGATCGTCGACCGCATCATTCCGGCCGACGAGCTCAGCATGGGCGGCAAGGAAGCCGGTTGCGCCGTCTATATCGACAGGCAGTTGATGGGGGCGTTCGGAGTGTCGAGCCGGCTTTACACGCAAGGCCCGTTTCTGCCTGGACTGCCCACCCAGGGCTATCAGGGCGAGGCCAATCCGGCGCAGCGTTACCGCACCGGGCTTGCCGCCATCGACGCCTTCCTGAAACAGCGGGACGGCAAGACATTCGTCGAGCTCGCATCGGCCGAACAGGATGCCTTCCTGACGGCAATGGAGGCCGGGCAAGTCGACCTGCCCAATGGCGTCAAGGGTCCCGGTTTCTTCGGGCTTCTGCTGCAGAACACCATGGAAGGGTTTTTTGCCGACCCCGTCTATGGCGGCAACAAGGACATGGTCTCGTGGCGCATGCTTGGTTTTCCAGGTGCCCGCTACGACTACCGCGACCATGTCAGCAAACACAATCAGCCATATCCGCAGCCGCCTGTCTCGATCATCGGGCGTCCCGAATGGCTCGGCAAAGGCGCCTGATCATGACCAAGATACTGCCTCGCAAAGACGTCGTGATCGTCGGCCTCGGCTGGACGGGATCCATTCTGGCCCACGAATTGACCGATCAGGGCCTCGACGTGGTGGCCATAGAGCGCGGCCCCTGGCGCGACACGGCAACCGATTTCAACATCGGCTATGCGCAGGACGAGTTGCGCTACAGCATCCGGCGCGACCTCTTCCTGCAGCCGACCGTCGAAACCATGACGGTGCGCAATGACCCGTCGCAGAAGGCGCTGCCGATGCGCGATTTCGGCTCCTTTCTCCCCGGCAACGGCGTCGGCGGCGCCGGCGTCCACTGGAACGGCCACACCTGGCGGTTCTGGGATTCGGACTTTCAGATAAAGACCAATCTGACGAAGAAATACGGTGCATCGAGAATCGCCGATCTCCAGGTCGAGGACTGGGGCGTGACCGGCGCGGAGATGGAGCCCTATTACGACCAGTTCGAGTATCTGGCAGGCATCTCGGGCAAGGCCGGCAATATCAAGGGGCAGTTGCAGGAAGGCGGCAATCCGTTCGAGGATCCAAGGTCGCGGGATTATCCGAACCCGCCGATGCAGATGACCTACGCGCCAACCCTGTTCGCCGAGGTCGGCCGGTCGATCGGCCTGCATCCCTTCCCGACCCCATCCGCCAACATGTCGCGGGCCTATGTCAACCCGCTCGGCATCGCCATGGGTCAATGCACCTATTGCGGGTTCTGCGAACGCTTCGGCTGTGCCAACTATTCGAAGTCGAGCGCCCAGACCACCGTCCTTCCCGTGCTGATGAAGAAGTCGAATTTCGAAGTTCGCACCGACAGCGAGGTTCTGCATGTCGATCTGGCTCCCGAAGGCAAGTCGGCGCGCGGCGTCACCTATGTCGATACGTCAGGCGAGGAATATTTCCAGCCGGCCGATCTGGTGCTGCTGTGCGCCTACGGCCTGCACAATGCCCGGCTGATGATGCTGTCCGGCATCGGCAAGATCTACGACCCCGGCAGTGGCGAAGGAACGGTTGGGCGCAATTACTGCTACCAGACAAATGCCGGCGTGCAGGTGTTCTTCGACGACAAGAACTTCAACCCGTTCATCGCCGCCGGCGCGCTCGGCCAGACGATCGACGATTACAATGGTGACGCGTTCGACCACGGCGCGCTGGACTTCGTCGGCGGCGCGGGCATCAACTGCATTCCCACCAACGGGCGCCCGATCGGAACCAGGCCGACCTTGCCCGGCACGCCGAAATGGGGCAGCGCCTGGAAGAAGGCAACGGTCGAGGGTTACAAGAGCACGCTTGGCTACTCGTCCCAGGGAAGCAGCTACGCGACGCGCAACAACTACCTCGACCTCGACCCGACCTACAAGGACCGTTTCGGTCGTCCGCTGATGCGCATGACGTTTGATTTTCCCGACAACGACATTCGCATGTCGAACTATGTCTGCGACCGGATGGAGGAAATCGCCAAGGCGCTCGGCGGCAAGCAGTACGCCGTCGGCCGCCGCAAGAAGGGCTGGGACAGCGTCCCCTACCAGAGCACCCACAATACGGGCGGCGCCATCATGGGAACGGACCCGAAGAAGAGCGCGGTCAACACCTTCCTCCAAAGCTGGGACGTCCCCAATGTCTTCGTCATCGGCGCGTCGGCCTTCCCGCAGAATGCCGGCAAGAACCCGACAGGAACCGTCGGCGCGCTCGCCTTCCGTGCCGCCGATGCCATCCGCAATCAATATCTGCGCAATCCCGGTGCACCCCTGGTGCAGGCATGAACAAGCTCGTTTTCACGCTCGCCATCGGCGCCGCGGCCCTCAACGCGGGCCCGGCACGGAGTGCCGACCAGGCGGACCAGATCATACGTGGACAGTATCAGGCCGTGCTCGGCGACTGCGCAGGCTGTCATACGCAGGCCGGGGGCAAACCGCTGGCGGCGGACTGCCGCTCGAAACGCCGTTCGGCATGCTTGTCCCGCCCAACATAACCCCCGACGGCGAAACGGGCATCGGCAATTGGTCGGAAGCCGATTTCCGCAGCATGATGAAGTCAGGCATCGGCCACAATGGCGTGCGGCTCTACCCCGCAATGCCCTACCCCGCCTATACCAGGATGAACGATCGGGACATTTCCGACCTGTGGGCCTATCTGACGACGGTTGAACCGGTATTGAACAAGGTCGAGGCCAATCAGCTGCCCTTCCCGTTGAACATCCGGCTGGCGATGCTGGGCTGGAATGCCCTCAACTTTACCGAGGCAAGCTTTCAGCCGGATTCCTCCAAGTCGGCGGAGTGGAATCGCGGCGCCTATATCGTCCAGGGTGCAGGACATTGCGGCACCTGCCACTCGCCCAAATCTTTCCTTGGCGCCGACAAGGACAGCGAGTTCCTGCAAGGTGCCTCCCTGCAAGGCTGGTTTGCCCCCGACATCACCAACAATGCGCAATCGGGCCTTGGGAAATGGTCTCAGGAGGATCTGGTCCAATACCTCAAGACCGGCGTCAACGCGCATTCGATTGCATCAGGTCCGATGGCGGAGGCCATCGAGAACTCCACGTCGAAAATGACCGATCCTGATCTCAAGGCGGTTGCAGTCTACCTCAAGAGCCTGGGCTCGGATGTCGACAGCGTCCAACCGGCAAAGCCTGACGCGACACGGATGGCAACGGGCGAGGCAATCTATCGCGACAATTGCTCGGCTTGCCATGGTGGAGATGGTGCCGGGTCAGGCGTGCTTTTCCCTTCCCTTGCCGGCAATTCGATCGTCGCGCAGGGCAGTTCCGAAACATTGGCCCGGCTCGTCCTTGCCGGCAGCCAGGCCGTGCACACGGCTGATGCACCGACTACGCCCGCCATGCCCTCCCTGGCCTGGCGCCTGAAGGACCAGGAGGTCGCCGACGTCCTGACCTATGTGCGCGCCAGCTGGGGCAACGCCGCCCCGGCGGTCGCCTCCGACGATGTGGCAGCCGTGCGCAAGCAATTGCTCCCGTAACTCGGCTAGCTCTCGGCTGCGACAGCGAGCGCCAGACGGCTCATGTCTGCGAATAATTCCTGGCGCTCGGAATAGTCGGTCTGTTCGCCGGTCTCGATGTTGTCGACCACGACACACATCGACAGCGCACGCGCTCCGAAATGCTCCGATATGCGATAGAGCGCGCTGGTTTCCATGTCCACGGCCAGGGCTCCTTCCGCCCGCGCAACGGCAAAACGGGCGCGCCCTTCCGGGTGATAGAAGATGTCGCTGCACACCGTCAGGCCGGCATGATGGTCGATGCCGAATTCTACCGCCTTGGCCAGTGACGATGCGAGGAGCGCCGGGTCGGGGCCAGCGGGTCCGTAAAGACCGAAAACCTGGCCGCTCTGGGCGCTTTCCGCCTGTGCCGATTGTGAGATGACAAGGCTGCGCAGTTTTGCCTTTGCGGTCAGGCTGCCGCAGGTGCCGGTGCGGATCAAGGTCCGGGCGCCATAATGGTCCAGCAGTTCATGCGCATAGATCAGAAATGATGAAACGCCGATGCCCGTCGCCTGAATGCTGATGGACTTGCCACGAAACAGCCCGGTGAAGCCAAGCGTGCCGCGGCGGCGATTGATGCAGCGCGGCGCTTCCAGGAACGTTCGCGCCATCCACTCGGCACGCTGCGGATCACCCGGCAACAACACCGTGTCGGCGTAGTCGTCCTTGTCCGCTTCGTTGTGCGGCGTCACAAGTTGCTCCCCTAAGCCTTCCTGCCGTTTCACCCGCAATCATGGCGTTGTCACGGCGTTGTGCAAGGAGGAACATGGGAAAGGCTCTAAGACTCCAGCACGTCCTTGACGATCGTCGCCAGTTGCTTGAGCGAAAACGGCTTGGGCAGAAAGCCGAAATGCGCATCTGCCGGGAGGTTTCTGGCGAATGCGTCCTCGGCGTAGCCGGACACGAAGACGAACTTGATGTCCGGCTGGCGCTTGCGCAATTCACCAAGCAGTGTCGGTCCGTCCATTTCCGGCATGACCACGTCGGAAACGACGATATCGACCTTGCCGCCCAGCGCCTCGAACACTTCCAGCGCCTCGACGCCCGACGATGCCTCGTGCACGGTGTATCCACGCGAGGTCAGCGCCCGCATGCCGCCCATGCGCACGGCATCCTCGTCCTCGACGAGCAGCACCGTGGCCGAGCCCGACAGATCCTTGGCCGGATCGGCGACCTTTGCCGGCGCCGCCGGCGCATCGCCGGGCTCGCCTGCTTTTTTCGCTTCGGCGATGTGACGCGGCAGGAAAATGCGGAAAGTCGAGCCTTTGCCGACTTCGGAATCGCAGAAGATGAAGCCGCCGGTCTGCTTGATGATGCCGTAGACCATCGACAGACCAAGGCCGGTGCCCTTGCCGACTTCCTTGGTGGTGAAGAAGGGTTCGAAAATCTTCTTCAGCACGTCGGGCGCGATGCCGCTGCCGGTGTCCTCGACTTCGACCACGACATAGTCCGCCGGGGCGAGTTCGCGGTAGGAAAAGGCCTTGCACTCCTCGGCGGTGACATTGCGGGTGCGCACGGTGAGATCGCCGCCCGCCGGCATTGCGTCGCGCGCGTTGACCGCAAGGTTGACCACCACCTGCTCGAACTGCCCGATATCGACCTTGACCGGCCACAGGTCGCGGCCATGGTCGACCTTCAGCTTGATGTCGTTGCCGACCAGGCGGGCGAGCAGCATCCTGAGATCGGCGAGCACGTCGGTCAGGTTGAGCACTTCCGGTCGCAATGTCTGCTTGCGCGAGAAGGCCAGAAGCTGCCGCACCAGCGAAGCCGCCCGGTTGGCGTTCTGCTTGATGTTCATGATGTCGGGGAAGGACGGGTCCGACGGGCGGTGGTTGGTCAACAAAAGGTCGGACGCCATGATGATGGCAGTCAGCACATTGTTGAAATCATGCGCGATGCCGCCGGCAAGCTGGCCGACCGCCTGCATCTTCTGGCTTTGCGCCATCTGCCCTTCGAGCGCTTTCTGCTCCGTTGTCTCGACGGCGTAGACGATGGCCGACTCCTCGGCGCCCTCGCCGCCGGTGCCGTCGGCGACGGCGTTGACGTAGAAGCGGATGTGCCGTTCGTCGTTGCCGGGCAAAAGCGTGTCGATCGGCTCGATGTCGGCCTGCCGCTGCTGCGCTTTCTCGAAGGCAGCCGCGAAGGCCGGCCGGTCGCGTTCATGGATCACCGTGTCGAGCCGTACGCGACGGTCGACGGCGTCGCGATCGACGACAGACGAAAACAGCGACAGGAACGGCGCATTGGTACGCAGGATGCGCCCATTGTGGTCGACGCCGGCGATCGCCATCGGTGTCGAGTTGAAGAAGCGGGTGAAGCGCACTTCCGAAGCCCGCAAATCGGCAGAGGCATCCTCGCCTTGCGTGCGGTTGAGCACGATCGTGCGTGTCGGCCCGTTCAATCCTTCGCGGCTGGCCGAAACGCGGTGCATGAAGCGCACCGGCAGCGCTTCGCCCGTCGTGGTCGTCAGGTCGAGATCTATCACCGCGTTGCGTGTGGTGCCGGGGTCGGCCTTGACCGAGCGGACCAGCGCCATGCCGTCGCCAGCCACGATCTCCGACAGAGACACGGCGCCGGGCGTGAAGCTGGTGAGGTCGATGCCCAGCCATTCGGCGAGCGTGGCGTTGATATAGGTGACGCGGCCCTCCTGGTCGGCCGAAAAGAAGCCGGCCGGCGCGTGGTCGAGATGATCGATCGCCTTCTGCAGATCGAGGAAGAAGCGCTCCTGCTCGGCCCGCTCCTGCGAGATGTCGGCAAGCTGCCAGGCCAGCATCGGCAGCCGCTGGCCTGGAACGCTGAAGGCGCGGGCGCGTGCCCGGTACCAGCGGGCGCCAGGCTCGGCACCGGGCCGAATGGACTGTGCGAGCCTAAACTCGCCGTCGCCCGGCTGGCCGTCGCGCAGGCCGGATGCCAGGCGATAGATCGTCACCGAGGCTTCGGGGACATCCGAGAGCAATCCCTCGACGGTCTTCAGGTCGGCAGCGGACGATGCTCCGGTCATATCCGCATAGGCGCGATTGGCGTAGACGACGCGGCCCTTGGTGTCGGTGACGAGAAGCCCCTGCGACATCGAATCGACGAAGGATTTCGACAGTTCGTCGCCTGTCGAGCGTGGCGTGACCTGCACGAAGCCGATCGCCGTCGCGAACAGGAAGCCGACGCCGATCATCGCCAGCACGCCGAGCATGCCGAGCAGGAAAGGATCGCCGAGGCGCTCGCGGAAAAGCCCGAAGACGATCGCCGCCCCCGTCAGAACGACGATGAAAATGATAAGCCGGGTGACCGCGCCGGGTCGCGTATTCTGGTCGACGATCGGTACCGGATAGAAATCGCCGCGCGCTTCCTTGGCCATGTGCCCCCTGCTCGTGAATTCCGGTGTTCCGACACCCGCCCTAGCGGGTTGAATCACATTCTCCTAGTCCGGAAAAGGCCTGGGCGGCAAATGTCGGATAAAAATGATGTCTTCCAGGCTTCGGAGTTTTTCTAGCTGTTCACCAGCGTGAAACGCAACTTGCGGTGGCCCGCTGCAACGGTCTAGTGTCTCTTCACTTCCAAGGGCGATCAGGGGAACCCAATGCAATGGCTCGATAGCGTGGCAGGTCCCGGTTATGCCGCAGCATTGTTGTGGACGTTTGCAGCGCTTGTCCTGCTGGTTATCGTTCTCGTTATCATCAAGCTGGTGCGCAACCTGACATTCGGAACCTTCGTCGCCGGTGGCCGGAACCGCAAGACGCGACTGGCCGTCATGGATGCCACCGCCGTCGACAGCCATCGCCGGCTGGTGCTGATACGCCGTGACGATATCGAGCACCTGCTTCTGATCGGCGGCCCGACCGACGTCGTCGTCGAGCGCGATATCCGACTTTCGGCGCTACGCCGGCCGGCATTGACCGGAGATGGCGGCTTGCAGCCGGTTCCGGCCGCCGCGGCCCCGGCAAGACCGCGTCCGCCGCAACCCGCTCCGCCGCCGGCGAGACAGGCTCCCGCTCCACAGCCGGTGAACACGACGCCACCCGCCCGCCCGCGTACAACAGCGCCGCCGGCACCTGCACCGAAGCCGGCAACGCAAAGCTATCAGCCGACCAATGTCACGCCGTTGCCTGCCTACGGCTCCGCCAACGCCAACACCGCCCGGCACGCGCCGCCACCACCGCAGCCGGTGCAGGACAGCATCGACGACACGCTGATGAGGGAACTCGAAGTGTCGCTGGATCAGCCCCGTTCGGGCGGCCCGGTGGGCAAGCCGGCGGCGCCGCAGTCGCTCGACGACGAGATGACCAAGCTTCTCGGCGAACTCTCCAGTCAGAAGAGATGAGCGACCGCCGGGTCGCTATCCCGCGAAACATCGTCGCCGGTCCGCTGCCGAACCACCTCGTCCAAGCGCAAAATATCAAGGGTTTGCGGCCTTCGCGCGCCTCAGAGCGGTGGATGCCGCACCAATAAAAATGGCCGGAAAACCGGCCATTTCAGAATCGAGTTCGTTCGATGACAGCCGGCCGTGAGCCGCCGGCCTTGACCTTCAGTCGTCGCGATAGACTTTTTCGCGGCGCTCATGCCGCTCCTGCGCTTCGATCGACAATGTCGCGATCGGACGCGCATCGAGCCGCTTCAGCGCGATCGGCTCGCCGGTCTCTTCGCAATAGCCGTAAGTGCCTTCGTCGATGCGCTGCAGGGCGGAGTCGATCTTTGCAATGAGCTTGCGCTGACGGTCGCGGGCCCTGAGTTCGATGGCACGGTCGGTTTCCGAAGAGGCGCGATCGGCCAGATCGGGGTGGTTGGCGTTCTCTTGCTGCAGGATTTCCAGTGTTTCGCGCGCTTCGCGCAATATGTCACTCTTCCAGGTGACGAGCTTTGAGCGGAAGTAGGATTTCTGCCGCTCGTTCATGAACGGCTCGTCTTCGGAGGGTACGTAATCGGCGGTAACGATGTCGTTCATTCGACTCACCCAAACTGCCCCAATTTTGGCGCCTATATATTCGTCGTCCGACGCCTGCACAAGCGCAATCGGCCGCTGTCTCACGCAATTGTTAAAGTACCCGTCACGCGTCTCTGCGGCCGCGTACGGTCGCTTTGGTACAAAATTCGCCGAGACACTTTCGATCCGGTGGCACATGCTTTCCGAGATTGCCGTGACCCCGGGGGCCGATACGCAAGAGACCTTTGCAGCAAGCAGCATTGGGTGATTCGCCGTGTTGAAGAGCACGGGCCATTGTGCGCAACGCCGTTCCCGTGGCTAATCCGGGACGCTTCGGCATTCGGAGGTTGGGTGAGCAGGCTTTATCTGTTGCGACATGCAAAGGCTGGCTGGGCACTGCCCGGCATGCGGGATTTCGATCGCCCGCTCGATGCGTCCGGCCGCGCCGATGCCGAAATGGTGGGGGCCGCCATGCGCTCCCGCCTCTATGTTCCGGACCGGACGCTCTGCTCCAATGCCAAGCGCGCCAAGGAGACGCTGGAAGGCCTGGCCGGCCAGACCGACACCGGCCGGGTTCTGTTCTTCGACGCGCTCTACAGCGCGGACGCGGCCGGGTACCTCCACCTTATCCGCGACAATGGCGGATCAGGCTCATTGCTGGTCATTGGCCACAACCCGATGATGGAAGACCTCACCATGGCAGTTTCGGGCGACGGCGACGAGACTGCGCGGGTCACGCTGAACCATGGGTTCCCGACCGCGGGCCTGGCAGTCGTCCGCTTTGACGGCGATCTTGCCAGCGCCGCCCAAGGCGCCGGCTATCTCGAAGCGTTCCTGACGCCGGCCGATCTCTGAAGCCATTTCAAAGCCTGGTAGCAGAGCCTATATCGGACGGACCGAAGTTCGAGAGAGCATATTTTGGCATCATCGCTGACCACCTTCACCGACGAGGCGAGGATTGCCCTCGACACGCTGTCGGGCCGCGCCACCGGGCTTTTTTCCCCATCGCTGCGCCTCGGCGTGACGGGATTGTCCCGCGCCGGCAAAACGGTGTTCATATCGGCCCTTGTCCACAATTTGATCCATGGCGGCCGCCTGCCGCTGTTCGAGGCGCAGAAATCTGGGCGCATCGCCCGCGCCTTCCTCGAGCAGCAGCCGGACGACGCGGTGCCGCGTTTCCAGTACGAGGACCACATCGCCGCCCTGGTCAACGATCGTGCCTGGCCCGATTCGACGCGCGCCATTTCGGAACTGCGGCTGACCATCGAATATGAATCGGCTTCCGGCTGGAGCCGCATGTTTTCCTCCGGCAGATTGTCGGTCGATATCGTCGACTATCCCGGCGAATGGCTGCTCGATCTGCCGCTGCTCGGCAAATCCTTTGCCGATTTTTCGCACGAAGCCTTTGAAATGGCCGTTCTGCCGGTGCGCGAGGACCTTTCGCAGGGCTGGCGGGCGTTGTCGTCCGGGATCGATCCGAACGCCGACGCCGACGAGATGACGGCGCGCCGCCTGGCCGAAAGCTTCGCCGCCTATCTGAAGGCCTGCAAGCTCGACGAGCGGGCGCTTTCGACCTTGCCGCCCGGCCGTTTCCTGATGCCGGGCGATCTCGAAGGCTCGCCGGCACTGACCTTCGCGCCCCTGGCCGGGATTGGCGACAGGCGTCCACGCGCAGGGTCGCTGCACGCCATGATGGACAGGCGCTATGAGGCCTACAAGACGCATGTCGTCAAACCCTTCTTCCGCGAACACATCACCCGTCTCGATCGCCAGATCGTGCTGATCGACGCCATGCAGGCGCTGAACGCCGGCCCCGGCGCCATGGCCGACCTGGAACGCGCGGTGACCGAGATCCTCAGCTGTTTCCGACCCGGCCGGGGCAGCTTCCTCACCGACCTGTTCTCGCGGCGCATCGACCGCATCCTGGTTGCCGCGACCAAAGCCGACCATCTGCATCACGAAAGCCATGACCGCCTGCAGTCGATCGTGCGGCGGCTTGCCGACCGCGCCGTGGCACGGGCGAATTTCACCGGCGCCGACGTCGATGTGGTAGCCATGGCGGCGGTGCGCGCAACGCGCGAAGGCGCCGTCAAGCAAGGCCGAGAGACGTTGCCAGTCATTATCGGCACGCCGATCGCCGGCGAGAAGATCAACGGCGAAACCTTCGATGGAAAAACTGAAACAGCCATATTTCCTGGTGATTTACCGGAGAAAATTGATGCGGTTTTTGATCTTTCGGGAGCCGATCACAAGCAGGATGCCGCGGACCCTGCAATCCGCTTCGTCCGTTTCCGTCCCCCAAAGCTAGAACGCACGGCCGAAGGTATCACCCTGTCGCTGCCGCATATCAGGCTCGACCGTGCCTTGCAGTTCCTGATCGGAGATCATCTGGCATGACTGCGCCCCGCAAGCCGGCAGCGTTCCGCATCGAGCCGGAAGCCGAACCAAGGCAAGAGGCGCCGCAGGCGCGCCGTGCCCAGGCCGATGCCCAGCGCAAACCCAGCGCGATGAAGGCCGATGTCGCGATGGTCATCCCGGCGGAAGTCGATGTCTTCGACGAGCCTGACATCATTGCCGCGGAGCCGCCGCCGGCCATTGCCCCCAGGAAGCGTTCGCTGCTCGGCAGCATCTTCTTCGGCGCCTTTGGCGTGCTGGTTTCGCTGGCGGTCGGCCTATGGACCGACCAGCTCATCCGCGACCTCTTCGCGCGTGCCGAATGGCTGGGCTGGCTGGCTGCGGGCATGGCTGCCATTGCCGTGCTGGCGCTTCTGGTGATCCTGATTCGCGAATTCCTGGCGATCGTCCGCCTTGCCGAGGTCGAAAAGCTGCAGAAGCGTGCGCTCGACGCGATCGCCCGCGACGATCCCAAGGCTGCACGATCGGTCGTCGACGAATTGTCGGCCTTTGTCGCGGCCAAACCCGAAACCGCGGCCGGCCGGCGCACGTTGGCCGAACTGCGCGGCGAAATCATCGACGGCGGCAATCTCGTGCGTCTGGCCGAGGCTGAAATTCTCGGACCACTCGATGCCAGGGCGAAGGTGATGATTCTCGAAGCCGCCAAACGCGTTTCGCTGGTGACGGCGGTCAGTCCACGCGCACTCGTCGATGTTGCCTATGTGGTGTTCGAGGCGGGGCGGCTCATTCGCCGCCTGTCGGAACTCTATGGTGGACGGCCGGGAACGCTGGGTTTCTTGCGCCTGGCGCGCAGCGTGCTGGCGCATCTGGCGGTCACCGGCTCGATCGCGGTCGGCGACAGTTTCGTCCAGCAGATCGTCGGCCACGGCCTGGCCGCGCGCCTTTCGGCCAAGCTTGGCGAGGGCGTCGTCAACGGCATGATGACGGCGCGCATCGGCATCGCCGCGATGGAGACGGCGCGACCCCTGCCCTTCAGCGCCGCCAAGCGTCCCGGACTTGGTGATTTCCTCTCGGCACTGACATCGTTCGCAACCAGGAAAGACGGTGAAACGACCCCATCCGGCAAGTGAGCCGGGCTGGAGTGTCTGGACCTTCGGAATTGTTACCGGACTGCTTTGCGGCGGCCCCGCGGTGACGAAGCATTAACCAATCTTGTTCATGGTCAGACGGGTTCCAAACAGCATCTTTGTTGCCGGGTGTCGTCGATGAAAAGCGTAATTCTATCCAGCGTCCTGCCCTTGGCAACGGTGATTACGGCAGTCGTCGGCATTGCCGGAGTGGCCTCTGCGGCGGAGCCGGACAAGCAGTTCTTCCAGTCCGCCGAAGGCAAGTGGATCGGTCCCGGCGAAATCGTCGCCGGCAAATACAAAGGCACGAAGTTCAACTGCAGCTTCACCGGCTCGACGCCCGACGGCAAGGTCGGCATGTCGCTCGACGGCGGCTGTCGGGTCGGCATGTTCACCCAACCGATGTCGGCCAAGATCGAGCGCAAGGGCCGTGAGGGCTACAAGGGCAGCTTCATGGGTGGCGCGACCGGTTCCGGCCTCGACATCATCGGCGGCAACGTCGTCGATCCCCGCAAGGTGGTCTTCACCATCAACCGCAACCAGCTGCGCGGCGTCATGCAGGCTCGCATCCCTGACGACAATTCGATGACGGTGACTATTGCCGTGCGCGTCGACGACCAGCTGGTGCCGGTGATCGGCATGAGCCTGAAGCGCGTCGACGCGGTCGAAGTCGGCTCCATCGCGCCGAACTGAACAATTCAAAAGAAAAGGCGGCGACCCAACGGTCGCCGCCTCGTTTGATCAAATCGAATCAGGGCGTTAGCCTTTGATCGTGGCCGTCAGTTCGTCATAGGCCTTGCAGGCGTCGGCCAATGTCGTAGCGCCCTGATACTTGGTTGTCACCGCCTGGACCTTGGCCGTCAGATCAGCCGCTTTGGACGGGTCCTTGGTAATCGCTTCCTGCAGCGCGGTAGCCATGTCCTGCGCCTTCTTGGTCGCGATTTCCGCCGTGCACTCGGGCGCCTTCGAGCAAGCCGAACCGGCAAGCACCGCCAGGCCGACGGCAACAAACAAAAACTTCTTCATGTCAGTCATCTCCTCAAAAAGGGCGCGACTTGATCGTCGATCACCCTCCAATGGCCGAAGCCGAGCGTCCTTAGCCTTCGATTGCGGCAAGATGCAACGTGTTCCCGGCCTCAACTTGTGTATCGCGCCTGCAACATCGGCGGCGGCCCGGATTCAGGCTATTTTATCAGCGGCAGCAAAGTTCAGCTGCGCGGCTGCAGCAGCGCCAAGACGGCGGTCGATGCGGCAAGGATAGCAGTCAGAGTCAAAGGCCCAGTCGCGCCATAGGTGTCCACGACATAGCCGCCGACAACCGCGCCGATGGTGATGGCAATTTGGAAAGAGGTGACCATCAGGCTGCCCGCTGCCTCCAGCGCATCAGGCGCCGCGCGCGACATATTGGTCGGCAGCACCACCGGCGCCATGCCAAAGGCGAAACCCCACAGCGTAACGAAGCCGAAGGCAACGCCGATATGCGAGCCCCAAAGCACCAAAGTAAGTGCCGCAACCGCCATCAACGCCGCGGTGACTGCGAGGGCCATGTGGATGTTGGTGTCGGCCATGCGGCCGCCGGCAACATTACCGATCACGGCAGCGATGCCAAACCCGAGCAGAGCCAAGGCAATCGGTCCGGTTGTAAGGAGTGTCACCTGTTCGAGGAAGGGACGCACATAGACCGAGCCGGCAAAATGCCCCGTCATCAGCAAAACAATAGCCAGCATGCCGAGTTGGATGCCGCGCCGCCGGGTTAGCCGAAATACATCTGCAAGGCTGTTGCTTGCCGTTGCAGGCAAGGTCGGCAGGCTGAGAAACTGCAGCAGCATGGCAAGCGCGGCCAGCCCCGCCGTCATGGCCATGGCACTGCGCCACCCTATCCAGTCACTGATCAGCGCGCCCATCGACGGTGCGGCAATGGTGGCAAGCGAGACGCCGAGGGTGACGATCGCCATGCCCCGACCTGTCGCATTGGCGCCAACCAGCCTCGCCACGACGGCGACCGAAAGTGCCCAGAAAGCGCTGAGAGCGATGCCCAGCCCGGCCCGGCCCAACAGCAACAGCCAGAAATCGGTCGCCAGCGCCGCCAGGATATTGGAACCGACCGCAAGGGCGCTGAGACCAACCAGCACCGCCTTGCGGTTCAAGCGGCCGATGAGAACATTGCTCAACATGGCCGTCACGGCGCCGACGGAAGCGGTGGCGGTGACGACCTGTCCGGCCGTCCCCTCGCTGATGCCGAGATCGCGTGCCATTGGCGTCAGCAGACCTGCGGGCAGGAATTCGGCAGACACCAGGGCAAAGCTGGTGGCCGCCAATGAAATGACCGCGAACCAAGTGGCTGCGCTCCACGCGGCTGGTGCATCGGCATCAAGGCCAATCGCGGCGTCTTCAAGCTGTAATGTTGTGTCAGTCACGGAAAGATCTCCAAAGTTTGGAGGTCTTAAATAGGCGAGTCCGCTCGGATGATATGTATCTTAGAATCCGAAATTCATATCCATTCGTCCGGGAATTGTGCGACGCACAACGCCCGGCGAGACATTGGTGATGCGCTTGAACGCGCGCGCGAAGGATGCCTCGGAATCATAGCCCAAACGGGTAGCGACTTCGGCAACCGACAAGCCGTTTTGGCCCAGCAATTCGCGGGCAAGCTGCATACGCAGGCGGGCGAGATAGTGTGCGGCACCCTCTCCCAATACCGCACTGAAACGCTCGGCGAAAATCGAACGCGATTGGCCTGCCACGCCGGCCAGGCTTCCCAGCGTCCAGTTGTGGCCGGGGTCGCGGTGCATGGCCGCCAAAGCGCGGCCTATATGGGGGTCGCGGATGGCTGCGAGCCAACCGGTGGTCGAGGCTCCGTTGCAATTGACCCAGCAGCGTATGAGCCGGGCCGTTAGCAAGTCGGCCATACGCGAGAGAATCGTGGCGCTGCCCATCTGCGGTTGCGAGGCCTCCACCGTCATGGCCGCCAGCAAAGGACCGACGACCGGGTCATTGCCGGCCACGTCGCAACCCTTGATGACAGGCGGCATCAACGTGATCAATGGGTTGAGCGCATAGGAGTCCAAGGCCATGGAGCCGCAGAAAAGGGTGCTCGTCGCGCCCGTTCCTTGCCGTACCACTTCGCAGACGTTGCCCCCCAACTTGATCACCTGGCAACCTTCGAGCGAGTCCCCTGCAACGTCCGGCGCGCTCGCCAGCCGATGGGCGATGCCTTGCGGCAGCAGCACCAGATCGCCATCGCGCAACTCCTGCCAGCCTTGCGATTCAGTATGAATCCAGCACGGGCCCTGGCCGACAAAGTGAAACCGAAGCAGCTGTTGTTGCGGAAAGTCTATGCTCCATGGGTGCCGGAGCTCGCAGCGACCATAGTTGACACCACTCAAGCGAAAGTCTTGTAAAACTTCGCTGAGCGCATCCATCGGGATATGTGGCGTCGAAGACGGCCGGGACGAATAGTCAGGCATATACGAGATATAGATGCCGAACGTCCGACAGGCAAGCGGGGACCGTTGTTCCACCAGGGGAATCGCTGCAACGGCACCCTACCTTTCCCGGCAGATTTCTCGCCTTGCCTCCCGCTCCAACTGCATGCAAGGAGTGCTGTGAGACACAGGGACAAGAGGCATGGCGGCGGAAGCATCGGGCAGTGATCTGGTTCAGGTGGTGGCGCTGCTTGCTGCCGGTGTCGTCGCCGTTCCCATTTTCAAGCGCATGGGCCTCGGCTCGATTCTCGGCTATCTGGCCGCCGGCGTGGTGATTGGCCCGTTCGGCCTCGGCGTCTTTTCCGAATCGGAAGCCATTCTTCATGTCGCCGAACTCGGCGTTGTGATGTTCCTGTTCATCATCGGGCTGGAAATGCAGCCATCGCGGCTCTGGGGCCTGCGCCGTGAGATATTCGGCCTCGGCGCCCTGCAGGTCGGCGTCTGCGCGCTGCTGCTGACCGGTGTCGGCATGGCTGGAGGGTTTCCGATCGCACAATCCTTCGTCGCCGGCGCCGGCTTCGTGCTGACTTCGACAGCGATCGTCATGCAACTTCTCGAGGAACGCGGTGAAATCGCCGCCCCGAAAGGCCAGCGCATCGTATCGGTCCTGCTGTTTGAAGACCTAGCCATCGTACCGCTGCTGGCCCTGATCGCGTTCCTGGCGCCCGGTGGGGCCGACACCAGCCTGTCGGAGCGGCTGACCGAGGTCGGCATCGGGCTCGCCGCGATCGTCGGCCTGGTGGTGGCAGGCCGCTATCTGCTCAATCCGTTCTTCCGCATCCTGGCGGATGCCCGTGCCCGCGAGGTGATGACGGCGGCAGCGCTCCTGGTCGTTCTCGGATCCGCCCTCGCCATGCAGCTCAGCGGCCTGTCGATGGCGATGGGTGCCTTCCTGGCCGGCGTGCTTTTGTCCGAATCGACCTTCCGCCATCAGCTCGAAGCTGACATCGAACCCTTCCGCGGCATCCTGCTCGGTCTGTTCTTTCTCGCGGTGGGCATGTCGCTCGACCTGCATGTGGTCGCGGCGAACTGGCGGCTGATCGCCGTCTATGTCGTCGCCTACATGGTGATGAAGGCGTTCGGCATCTACATCGTCGCCCGTATCCTGAAGTCAGGCCACCGCGAAGCGCTTGAGCGCGCGGTCTTCATGGCACAAGGCGGCGAATTCGCCTTTGTCCTTTACTCGGCGGCCGCGGCGGTCGGCATCATAGACGGCCAGGCCAACGCGACGCTGACGGCGATCGTTATCATCTCCATGGTGCTGACGCCGCTGGCGATCATCGCCTTGCGCTATCTGACGCCGCGCGACGAGCAGTCGCTCGACGGCGTCGATGTCGCCGATGGCCTGACCGGCAGCGTGCTGGTCATTGGCTTCGGCCGCTTCGGCCAGATCGCGAGCCAGCCGCTGCTGCTGCGCGGCATCGACGTCTCGATCATCGACAATGATGTCGAAATGATCCAGGCGGCGGCCGATTTCGGCTTCAAGGTCTACTATGGCGACGGCACGCGACTGGACATCCTGCATGCCGCCGGTGCCGGCCGGGCGCGCGCCGTGCTGATCTGCGTCGACAAGGCCGATGTGGCTGTTCGCATCGCCCAGTTGATCAAGGCCGAATTCCCACTGCTCACAGTGCTGGCCCGCGCATTCGACCGTGGAACGGCGCTGCAGCTCATTCGTGCCGGCGTCGACTACCAACTGCGCGAAACCTTCGAATCCGCACTTGTTTTCGGTGGCTCGGCACTGGAATCGCTGGGCGTCGACCCCGAAGACGTGGCTGAAACGATCGAAGACGTCAGGCGCCGCGACACCGATCGATTCGAAACCCAGCTTGCCGAAGGCATTCGCGCCGGACAGCGCTTCCTGAGAGGCAATATCGGCACGCCGATTCCGACACCGCTCTCCACGCCGCGCCGGCCTGGTCAGGCACTCAATGAAGAGACCGCGGGTGTGCTGCACAAGTCCGAACCCGCCGATTGAGCAAGGAACTATGCATGGAATTGGACAGCCGGGCCCTATCGGTCACCAAATTCTGGCGCGATGCCGGCGAGGATGCCTGGTTCGAGAAGAACGAAGCATTCGATGCCGAGTTCCGCGACCGCTTTCTCGGCCTGCACTATGCCGCCGCTCGGCGTGAATGCGACGACTGGCTGGAACATGCCGAAGGCGCGCTGGCGCTGATGATCCTGCTCGATCAGTTTCCGCGGAACTGTTTTCGCGGCACCGGCCATATGTACGCGACCGATCCGCTCGCCAGATATTTCGCGGAGAGGGCGGTCGCGGCCGGCCATGACCTGGCACTCGAGGAAGAACTCCGCGTTTTCCTCTACCTGCCGTACGAGCATTCGGAACTGCTGGCCGACCAGGACATTTCGGTCGAGCTGACGCAGGCCAGGGCCGAGCCCTACCTGAAATACGCTGTCGAACACCGCGATATCATTCAGCATTTCGGCCGTTTTCCGCATCGAAACAGGATGCTTGGCCGCGAAACCACGGTGCAGGAGCAGGCGTTCCTGGATGGTGGCGGCTTCTCTGGCTGAAGATCCGGCTACTGCCTGGTCCGGACCTCAGGCCAGCCACCAATCCCGGCCGGACGACAATCGCTCGATGCCTGAGGTATCGACGGCGACCAGCCGGTCGGTGATGCTGCGGCCGCTGACAACCAGGCCGGGTGCGATCTCGGCCAGCGGCGCCAGCACGAAGGCGCGCTCCAGCATGCGCGGATGCGGCACCTCCAGCCCGGTCTCGTGGATGACGCGGTCGCCGAACACCAGAATGTCGATATCGATCAGCCGCGGCCCCCAGCGCTCCTCCCGGACCCGCTTCAGCTTGCGCTCCGCATCGAGGCAGAGGTCGAGCAAGGCACGCGGTGCAAGCACAGTGGAAATCTCGGCGGCCGCATTGAGAAAATCCGGCTGATCGAGCTTGCCCCAGGGCGGCGTGCGATAAAGCGAGGAGACGCCGGTGACGCGCGTATCCGCGTCGGCATCCAGCATGCGCAGCGCCGCGCCCATGGATTTCGCCGGATCTCCAAGATTGCCGCCAAGGCTGAGATAAACGGTACTATTCGGGCCAGACAACGGTCACCTCGACATAATCGAGCACGCCGGGCACCGGTGCGTTCGGCTTGCGCACCGTGATCTCGGCTTTCTTTATCTGCGGAAAACGCGCCGTCAGCGCACGGGCCACTTCGAGCGCCAGCGACTCGATCAGAAAACGGCGCTGCCCGGTGATGATCTTTTCAATGACGGTGAATGCAATGCCGTAATGGACCGTATCCTCGATGGAATCCTCGGCAAGCGCCCGGCCTGGATCGACGGTGAGAACGGCATCGACATAGAAGCGCTGGCCGAGCCTTTCCTCCTCGTCCAGCACGCCGTGCCGGGCAAAGAAAGCGCAGTTCTTCATGCGGATGACATACATCGCTCAGTTTCTCGCCCGGTCCGTCTGACGCGCCAGCATAGCATCCGCGAGCGCCAAAGCGTCCACGTTGAATGCGACATCGTGGACGCGAAACAGATCGGCGCCCTGGAGCCTCAAGATGACGCTGGTCGCCGCTGTTCCGACCGCTCTGTCGGCGGCATCACGGCCGGTGACCGTGCCGATGAAGCGCTTTCGCGACGTACCGGCCATCAGCGGCAAGCCAAGTGCATGCAATTCCGAAAAGCGTGCCATCAGGTCGAGATTTTCCTCCGCCGTCTCCTTGGCGAATCCGAAACCGGGATCGAGCACGATACGATCGTCGGCGATGCCGTTCTGGCGGACGATTTCCAGCGACCTTCGCAGGAACGTCAATTGATCGGCAATCACATCCGGCAGTTTCTGGCGATCCCGCCCGGTATGCATGATGACAAGCCCGGCGCCGGTGTCGGCGGCGACACGCGCAATATCGGGCTCGCGCTGCAAACCCCAGACATCGTTGACGATATGCGCGCCGGCGGCAACCGCCAGCCGCGCCGTGTCGGCGCGATAGGTGTCGACCGAAATCAGCACCTCGCTCACGCCCCCCAGCGCTTCGATCACAGGCAGGATGCGGTCCTGTTCCTGGCTGGCCGATACCGCGGCGGCACCTGGGCGCGTCGATTCTCCGCCGACATCGACAACCAATGCGCCTTCCCCGATCATGCGGCGCGCCTGGGCCAGCGCCTTTTCAGGGGCGTCGAACTGGCCGCCGTCGGAAAAGCTATCGGGCGTGACATTGAGGATGCCGACGACCACGGCCTTGCCGCCAAGGTCGAGGTGGCGTCCATGCGCCAACTGCCATCGCCTGGCCGTCATTGCTCATCGACCATGGAGTTCATCAATCATGTGTGATCCCTGGCGGATCAATTTCATTGCGCCGGCAACGGCCGTAAAGCAAGGTGGTCGAAGAGGCAACATGATGAAACGATCCATGCTTGGCATGAAAAAACCGTCCCTGTGCGTGAAACAATCCTTGGCTTGCGCGCTGCTGCTCGCCATGACCCCGCTTCCGGCGGCTGCCGCCAATCTCGTCAAGACGTACAGCTATTTCGCCATCGGCGGCAGCACGCTCGACGACATCGAGGCACAACTCTCCAAACGCGGGCCGGAGGTGAAAAGCACCGGCACCCGGCACCCGGGCGCCACGCAAATGGCCTTCACCACCCGTATCAGCTATGCGCAGACACCGAGTTCCTGCCGAATCGCCGACGCGGTGGTGACCGTCAAGGTGAAGGTGATCCTTCCCGAGTGGCGCCGCCCGCGCAAGGCCGATGCCGATGTCAGGCTGTTCTGGGATACGCTGTCCGCCGACATCAAGCGCCATGAGGAGCGCCATGTCGAAATCGCCAAGAACCATGGCGGCGAACTCGAAGAGGCCTTGAAGGCCACCTACCCGCAAAAGAACTGCGACGCCGCCAAGGCCAAGGCGGCCGCGATCACCGCGGCTGTCCTGGCCAGGCACGACCGCGCCCAGCTTCAGTTCGACCGCGTCGAAAGCGTCAATTTCGAAAGCCGCATCCTGCGGCTGCTGCGCTACCGCATGGAGCGCATCGGCAACGGCCGACTGCCGCCGGCCTGAACGCACCCGAACTGAAGCCAAATTCGCCGAAGCGTAGTGCCAGATTCGAAAAACTTTCGAGCCGCTGTCGAAACCGGCCTATATGGGACGACATATATCAGGCTCGCCAGACGCGAGCATAAAACACCAATGCGATCCGAACGGTCGAGAAACCGGAACGGCTGAACAGCGCCGGTCAAATCGCAAGCTTATGGATGAACGATCATGGACCAGGCTGTCGATAACAAAACGATGGCGGAAACCGGCACGCCGATAACAGAGAGCGAAAAGAACGCCATTATCGGCGGCGTGCTGTTGTCGATGCTGTTGGCGGCACTCGATCAGACCATTGTCGCGCCGGCCATGCCGACCATCGGGCATGCGCTCGGAAACGCACACTATCTGCCATGGATCGTCACCGGTTATCTCCTGACCGCTACCGCCGTGGCCCCGCTCTACGGCAAGATTTCCGATGTCTACGGACGCCGGCCAACCGTCTATGCCGCGATCCTGATCTTTTTGGCGGGATCGCTGGTCAGTGCGATGGCTCCCAACATGTTTGTGCTGGTTGTCGGGCGGGCGATCCAGGGCGCCGGCGGCGGCGGCTTGTTCGCTTTGACGCAGACCGTCGTCGGCGATCTCGTTCCGCCGCGCGAGCGGGCACGCTATGCCGCCTGGTTCTCCGGCACATGGGCCGTCGCCAGCGTTGCCGGTCCGTTGCTCGGCGGCACTTTCGCCGAGCACCTGCACTGGTCACTGATCTTCTGGATCAACATTCCGCTTGGTGTTCTTGCGATGGCGATCATCAACAAGCCGCTCAAGAAACTGCCCGTTGCCGCAAAGCGCCATCGTATCGACGCCCTGGGCGCGTTGCTTCTGATCATTGCCACGGCGCTGCTGCTGCTCGCATTGAACTGGGGCGGCAGCGCCTATCCCTGGATTTCGCTTGAAGTCATCGGCGTTCTCTGCGGTTCGGCGTTTTTCTGGGGCGCTTTTGCCTTGCGGCTTATGCGAGCCGCCGAGCCGCTCATCTCGCTTGAAGTGCTTGGCAATCCAATCGTTCTGGCAGGCACGCTTTCGATGTTCCTGCTTCAGGCCGCAAGCGTCGGCATGGCTGTGTACCTGCCCGTCTATCTTCAGGCGGTGCTCGGCCTGTCGGCAGCAGAGTCGGGCATCGCGATGCTTGGGCTTCTGCTGGGGACCGTCGGCGGCGCGGCATTCAGCGGGCGCATGATACCGCATTTCACCCACTACAAGCGCATTGCAATGGTGGGCGTCGTCTTCAGCATGCTGTGCCTCTGCCTGCTGGCCGTCGTCGCAGGATATGCAACGCTGCTGGAGGTAGAGGTCTTGACGATCTGCATCGGGTTTGGAACCGGAACGACGTTTCCGGTCACCACCGTGTCGGTCCAGAACGCCGTCGATCGCGTGCATCTCGGCGTCGCGACGGGCGTGCTGACATTCCTGCGTTCGCTTGGCAGTGCGCTTGGTGTCGCGATGCTCGGCGCGGTCGCTCTGGGCTACGGCCTGCCGCTTGCCGGTGAAGGCGTGCGGATCGTGGGCCATAGCGCGACGGTCGAGCCGTTCGTGATGATCTTTGCCGTCGCCGCCGCTACATTGCTGCTGGGGCTGATCACGCTGACGCTGATGCCCGAAAAGGAGCTTCGCGGTTACGCCGACAATGCGACGCCCATCCTCGCCGAGTAAGCTTCAGCCGGAGACGCCGAGCTTCTTCTGCAGGCTGGTCGAGGAGGTCGTGTACTGGAAAACGATGCGCTCGCCGGGGCTGATGATGCGCTTGGCGGCCTGCGCCATCAGCGCCACTTCGTGGAAGCCCGACAGGATCAGCTTCAGCTTGCCCGGATACCAGTTGATGTCGCCGACCGCGAAGATACCAGGCACCGATGTCTGGAACTTCTCGGTATCGACCGGAATAAGGTTCTCGTGAAAGTTGAGACCCCATTCCGCGATCGGTCCGAGCTTCATGGTCAGGCCGAAGAACGGCAGCATGCGCGTGCAAGGCACCTCGACATCGCCGTCCGGTCCCTTGATGGTGGCCGATGACAGTTGGCCGTCGGCACCGGTCAATCCGGTCACCTGCCCGACCTGGAATTCCAGCTGCCTCATTTCCTGCATGGCATACATCTTGTTGACGCTGTCGGGGGCGGCACGGAACTCGGGCCGCCGGTGCACCAGCGTCACGCTCTTTGCCACCGGCTGCAGGTTCAGCGTCCAGTCGAGTGCCGAGTCACCGCCGCCGACAATGACGAGGTCATGGCCGCGAAAATCCTCCATCCGGCGCACCGAATAGAAGACACTCTTGCCTTCATAGGGCTCTATGCCGGGGATCGGCGGACGCTTGGGCTGGAAGGAGCCGCCGCCGGCGGCAATCACCACCACCTTGGCCTCGAACACCTCATTTTCGTCGGTGGTGACGCGAAAACTGCCGTCCTCCAGTTTTGCCAGGCTGGAAACCATTCGGTTGTAGCTGAAATCAGGCTTGAACGGCGCGATCTGCTCGAGCAATTTGTCGACCAGCCCCTGCGCCGAGATCGAAGGCCAGCCTGGAATGTCGTAGATCGGCTTTTCCGGATAGAGCTCCGCGCACTGGCCGCCCGGCCGATCCAGAATGTCGATCAGGTGGCACTTCATGTCGAACAGGCCGAGCTCGAACACGGCAAACAGGCCGACCGGCCCTGCCCCGACAATAAGCACGTCTGTCTTGGTGGTCTCGGTCATGCGATGTGCCTCGCTGCGAAGAGAGCAGGACACTGCATGACCAATGCTCCGCTGCCAAGCCGCAGCGGGAAAAATCAGTTGGCAAAGATCCTGCGCTTATCCCTGGCGGGCGGGCACGCGGACAACCAGGCCGTCAAGCGCATCGCGGACCTTGATCTGGCATGACAGGCGCGAGTTGGGCTGGACGTCGTAGGCGAAGTCCAGCATGTCCTCTTCCATCGCTTCCGGCTCGCCGACTTCAGCCGTCCAGGCTTCGTCGACATAGACGTGACAGGTGGCACAGGCGCAGGCACCGCCGCATTCGGCTTCGATCCCGGGCACGGCGTTGCGGATCGCGTTCTCCATGACCGTAGAGCCGTTCTCGGCGTCCATGTCGAAATGCGTGCCGTCATGGGCAATGAAAGTCAGCTTGGTCATTTGTCACCTGAAGGGAGTTCCAGCCGAGATAATCACTCCGGCTGACAAGTCAACTGCCGCATGAAAGCGCCGCCCGATGACGTTTTTCCGCAAATCGGGTTCGGCGCGGATTCAGCGGTTGATGGCGGCGATGAAATCGCGCACTTCGTCGATCAGCGTGCCAAGCCGCTTGAGCGTCTGGCCGTCTTCCGGCCGGTGCTCGATCTCGGTGGCGCAATCGGCAATGGCAAAGGCGCCGACGCCCCGTGCCGAACCCTTTAATCCATGGGCGAGCAGAAGCCGGTCCTTGATGTCGGCGTCGACTATTCTGTCGCGCACGGACACCGCCTGCTGTACAAACAGCGCCAGCACCTCTTGCTCAAGGCTGCGGTCGCCCATCGTCTGGCGGGCAAGGTGTGCCAAATCGACCGGCCGTGACCGCCTTGGTCCGGATACGTCGCCCCCGGGCATTGAGAAGGCAATGCCGCTTTCGCCACGCATGAACTCGAACTCCGTTTCTTCGATTCGCCCAAAAACCTAGGCGAATCCAATGGACAACGGGTTAATGAATGGCCGGGAAAAATGTTGCCAAAGCGGCGCCCAAATCACAGTTCCGTTAACCTTATATTTAAAGTTTTACGTATCCCGCGGAATGCATGTTTTCTTTACCCCCCTGTGTCATTACGATACGAGGGGTCCATTTTCAGCCTCCTGCGCGGGGCAAGACAAACAGAATTATAAGCCCGCGGCAGCTAGTACAGGGTAGCGAAGGCATGGCAAAGAAACCAACGACGACGAGAACTCTCGACAGCGACGTGGCCAGGGAACTGGAAAAGGCGCTCGATCTCGACCTCAGCAACGAGATCGGCAGCGGCGACCTCGACATCGCGGCTTCGATGGAGGATCTGGAAGCTCAGATATCCCAGGCGGCCGACGAGCTGGCGCGCGAGGGACGCAATCATAAGCCGGAACAAAACCCGGAGCCTGTGGTCAATCAGAACCACGCCGCGAAACCCGCGCCCAAGGCCAAGCCTGCCGAATTGCGCCCCGTGGAACCGCGCAATGGCGCCCAGCCCGCGGGTTTCGCGCCGGCCAATGACGATCGCCAGAAGGACTACAAGACGCTTCTGCACAGCCTCAACAGGCGTGCCTCGAACACCATTTACTGGGTCGTCGCCTTCGTTTCGCTCGCCTGGTTCGCCGGCGCCGGCGGTTTGGCCAATCTGCTTTTCGGACCGAGCATCTGGAGAATCCGTACGCTCGACCAGTTCCTTGCCCGTCCGGAACTGATCGGCCTCGCTGTTGCGGCCATCGTGCCCGTCATCCTGTTCTGGGCCTTCGCCGCCATGATTCGCCGCGCCCAGGAAATGCGCATCGCCGCACAGTCCATGACCGAAGTGGCCTTCCGCCTGACCGAGCCGGAAAACCTTGCCCAGGATCGCGTCATGATGATCGGCCAGGCCGTTCGTCGCGAAGTCGCGGCCATGGGCGAAGGCATCGAACGCACACTTGCCCGCGCCGTCGAACTGGAAACGCTTGTCCACAGCGAAGTCAACCAGATCGAACGCTCCTATTCCGAGAATGAATCCCGCATCCGTTCGCTGGTCGACGGGCTCGGCAGCGAGCGCGAAGCCGTCGTCACCCATGCCGAGCGTGTCCGCGCCTCGATCACCGGCGCGCATGAGACGCTGAAGGACGAGATCGGCGCCGCCTCCGATATCATCCGCGACTCGATCCTGAATGCATCGACCAAATTGTCGATGACGATCACCAATTCCGGCGACACGCTGATCGATCGCATCAACGAAAGCTCGATGTCGATCTTCGATTCGGTCGAAGGCCGGCTCGATTCGATCACCGATCGGCTGTCGACCTCGGGCGAGGCCTTCGCCAGCCTTCTCGACACCCGCATTGCCAAGCTGACGGACACCACGGACGGCCTGACGCGGTCGTTGACCGATCTGCTCGACGATCGCACCACCGGCATGGTGTCGCTGCTCGGCGGCGCCGCGCGCACCCTCAATTCCGAATTCGAGGCCAGCCTCAACGGCATCGAGCGGACGCTCGCCGAACGCGGCCAGGCACTGATCAGCGAGTTCCAGACCCGCGCCGAGGCGCTCGACACCGGAACGCAGAAGCTCAATGCGGCACTCGAGGCCCGCGCCCGCCAGATCAACGAAACGCTGGTCGAGCGCGCCCGCGAAATCGCCCACACCTTTGCCGAGAGCAAGGATACGTTGTCGGCGATGATCGATCAGGGCAAGACCCAGATCGGCGCCGACATGGCCGACATCGTCACTTCGACCTCCTCTATGCTCGAAGCCCGCGCCAGCGACTTCGCCGGGCGCATGGAAGCCGCCCGCCACGTCGTGTCGCGTTCGTTCGACAGTGACATCCAGCGGCTCGCCGACGCCCGCGTCGGCATCGAGGAAGCCGTCGAGAACCACAGCAGGAAACTGTCAGAAAGCCGCGAACGCATGGCCACGGCCATGGAGGCCGACCTGGCGAAGTTCGCCGAGGGCCGCGCCGGCATCGATGCGGCGGTGACCAACCAGGTACAGAAGCTGGCCGAAGGCCGCAGCCTGATCTCGCGCGCTCTTGAAGAGGATCTGCGCAAGGTCAATGAATCGCGGGCGGCCATCGATGCATCGCTCGGCAGCCATCTCGAAAGGCTGGAAGAAGGCCGCAACAGGCTCTCCACTGCCTTGAACGAAGACTCCGGAAAACTGGTGCAAGCTCGTACGATCATTGATGAAATGGTCGCAGGTCATGTCGGAAAACTCGCCGAGGGCCGCAACATCCTGTCGCGCGCTTTGGAAGCCGATCTCGGCAAACTGTCCGACAGCCGCGCCGACATCGACGGTCTGGTCGCCGGTCAGGTGGAAAAGATCGCCGAAGGCCGCGCCGTGCTCGCCAAGGCGTTGGAAAACGACATCGTCGGCATCAAGAGCCTCATCGAAACCCATTCCGCCAAACTGGCAGAGGACCGCACACAGCTTTCCCATTCGCTCGACAATGATCTGTCCGGCATACGCGGCCTGATCGAAGGGCATTCAGGACGCCTCGCCGAAGACCGCAGCCTGCTGTCGCAGACCCTTGAAGCCGACCTTGCCAAGCTGGCCGAAAGCCGTTCGAGCATCGACGGTCTGGTCGCCGGTCAGGTCGAGAAGCTGGCCGAAGGCCGCGACATTCTCAAGCGCGCGCTGGAATCCGACCTGAACACGATCAAGGGCGTCATCTCAAGCCAGTCGGAAAAGCTGGCCGAGGATCGCGGGCAGCTTTCGCGGGTGCTGGAAACCGACCTGCAGAATGTGAACAGCGTCATCGCCGATCACATGAACAAGCTTGTCCAAGACCGCTCCGCCCTGTCCAGGGCACTTGAGGACGACCTCGCCAAGCTGGCCGACAGCCGCTCCAGCATCGACGGGCTCGTCGCCGGTCAGGTCGAGAAGCTTTCCGAGGGTCGCGACATCCTGCGGCGCGCTCTGGAATCCGACCTCAATGCGATCAAGGGAACCATTGCCGATCAGTCGCAGAAGCTGGTCGATGACCGGGCACAGTTCGCCCGGTCGCTCGAGGCTGATCTCGAAAGCGTCAACGGCTTGGTCAACAGCCATTCCGAAAGGCTCGTCCAGGATCGTTCAACGCTGTCGAAAGCGCTTGAAGCCGACCTCGAAAATGTCGGCGGCCTCGTCAACAGCCACGCGGAAAGGCTTGTCCAGGAACGCTCGACCCTGTCGAAGGCGCTCGAGGACGATCTCGCCAAGCTGGCCGAGAGCCGCTCCAGCATCGATGGCCTGGTCGCCGGCCAGGTCGAGAAGCTCGCCGAAGGCCGCGATGTTCTCAAGCGCGCGCTGGAAGCCGATCTCGCCAAGCTGGCCGAAAGCCGCTCCAGCATCGACGGTCTGGTCGCCGGCCAGGTCGAGAAACTGGCCGAGGGCCGCGACATTCTCAAACGCGCCCTCGAAGCTGACCTGCAGAAGCTGACCGAAAGCCGTGGCGATATCGACGACGTCATCGCCGAACATGTCGGCAAGCTGTCCGAGGGCCGTAATATGCTGGCCCGCGCACTGGAAGACGATCTGGGCAAGTTGGCCGAGGCCCGCAAGGACGTCGACCGGTCGCTGTCGGGTCACATCGACCAGATCGCCGCCAGAAGCATCGGCATTTCCGACGCGATCGCGGCGGATGTCGAAAAGATCGAGCAGGCGTTCAGCCGCCAGACGGGCATCATCGAGGAGCGCGCCGGCACCATGGAGCGTGCGCTCTCGACAGGCGTCGACAACGTCCGCGCCGTGCTCGAGAAGAGCGCCGTATTTGTCGCCGGCGCCCTGCGCGAGAAGGTGCTGGAAGTCACCAGCACCCTGCACGAGCAGGCCGGCGCCGCGTTCAGCGACGCCGACCGCAAGATCGCCGAGCGCGCCGAGCAGACCTCCGCCGCCCTGCTGGCGCGGGCCGAAGACATCGCCCGCACCTTCGAGGATGCAGACCGTCGCCTGCACGCCCGTGCGGAAGATACGTCGAGCGCCTTGCTTGCCCGTGCGGACGACACGTCCAGCTCGCTGCTGGCCCGCGCCCATGAAACCGCCGATCAACTGGCTGCTCGCGCAAGCGAGATCGCCGGCACCTTCGAAGCGGCGGACCAGAAGCTCGCCGCCCGCGCCCAGGAAACCGCCGATCAGCTGACCGCCCGGGCTCAGGACACCGCCGATCATCTGGCAGCTCGTGCAAGCGAGATTGCAGGCACGTTCGATGCCGCCGACCAGAAGCTGGTCGCCCGCGCCATCGAAACGGCCCAGTCGCTGGCCGCGCGCGCCGGCGACATCCTGCGCAACTTCGAAGGCGCCGACCAGCGGCTCGGCATGCGCATCGGCGAATCGGCCGAAGCGCTTGCCGCACGCGCATCGGACCTTGGCCGCATCTTCGATGCCGCCGACCAGCAGCTCGTCTCGCGCATCGCCGAAGGTTCGGAAGCGCTGTCGAGCCGTGCTTCGGAAATCGGCCGTATCTTCGACGACGCGGATCAGCGCCTGGTGTCGCGCATCGCCAGCAGCACCACCACGATCGGCGAGCATGCCGAGACCATCGTCGGTGCCTTTGCCGATACCGAGCAAAGGGTCGCCGAACGCGCCAGGCGGACCGGCCAGGACATGGCCGTGCACGCCCGCGAAATCGAGCAGGCGCTTGCCGGCGCCGACGAGCGGCTCGCCTCGAGCGCCGCGGCCGCGGCCGCCCGTGTCGAAGAGCAGGTCTCAGGCGTCGAGAACCGCCTCGCCTTCACAGCCGAGACGATGGGCCAGAAGCTCAACGAGCAGGTGTCGAATGCCGAGGCGCAACTCGTCTCGCGCGCCAATGTGATCGCCGAGACCTTCACCGCGGTCGGCCAGCATATCGGCCAGAGCACCAACGATGCCGCCAAGACGATCGGCGCCAACACCCGCGAACTCAACACCATGCTCGCCGCACGTTCGGCCGAAATGTCGAAGATCCTCGACGAAACCGCACGGCCCTTGGTCGAGCGTTTCGCCCAGGGCGGCTCGGACCTGCAAAAGAGCATGGAAGAGGTCACCGAACGCGCCACCGAGAAGCTGCGCAGCGAGAATGCCGCGCTTGTCGACGCACTCGCGAACCGCACCGCCGAAACCTTGTCGGCGGTCGAGGGCGCCCGCTCGTCGCTGTCCGACAGCGTCGCCGATCTCATCGGCCGGATGACCAAGTCTAGTTCGCAGCTCGGCCAGCTGATCGAGCAGGCCGCGGTCAATCTCGGCCAGGTCGATGAACGCCTGAGCGGCAGCACGCAAAGCTTCGCCGCCACCACCGAGAAAGCCGCGCAGACCTTCGCCAGCTCGGCGCGACTGGTCGATTCGAACACGACAAGGCTGACGGAACTGTCGTCGTCCACCTTGCGCGAGGTGGCGTCGATCGCCACCAAGTTCGACGAACACAGCCGCCTGCTGTCCAGCGCTTCGGACCTGCTGAGCTCGGCCCAGAGCAATCTCGAACACACGCTCGAGAGGCAATCGTCGCTCGAAGACCTCGCCGTCGGCCTGGTCAAGAAGTCGGAAGATCTCGAAAGGGTCATGCGCTCGTTCGAAAATCTCGTCGGCCAGACGCTGCAGAACGCCGAAGGCAAGACGATGGAGTCGGCCGACAAGATCCGCAATGCCATCACCGACGTCGTCGATTCGGCAACCAAGCGCTTTGCCGATGCGACCGAAGAGATGCGGCGCACCGCGGGCTCGATCAAGAGCGAACTCGACCTGACCCGGGCCGAGCTCAAGAAGGGCGTCATCGAAATGCCGGAAGAGGCAAAGGAATCGACCTCGGCCATCCGCCGCGCCGTTTCCGAGCAGATCAACGCCCTCAAGGAGCTTTCGGACATCGTGGCCAAGTCCGGCCGCGGCGGCGGTGACGGATCAGAACCACGCAACCTGCGCCCGGCGCCGCAAGCGCCGGCCGCACGCGCTGCCGAGCCGCCGCGCCGCGCACCGGCACCGCAGCCGGACCTGCGCACGCCTCAGGCGCCCTTGGGCGGCCCTGCATTGCGAGGCACGCTCGACCTTGAGCGTCCTGGCGAGGCGGCACCGCGTCCGCGCGGCGATGCCAGCGCCCGCACGCCTCAGGGCGGATGGGTGCGCGATCTGCTTACCGCGGCATCGAACGATGAGGACCTCAGGTCGGCAGGCCCTACGGCCCCCGTGGAAGCGCAGCGCGCTACCCCTGCCCAGCGCTCGCCCCTGCATGTCGTGGAATCGCTGAACTCGCTCTCCGTCGATATCGCACGTGCCATCGACCACGATGCTTCGATCGAGCTGTGGAACCGCTACCGACGCGGCGAGCGTGACGTGTTCACGCGGCGGCTCTACACGCTGAAGGGACAGCAGACGTTCGACGAGATTCGTCGCAAGTATCAGGCCGAGGCCGAGTTCCGCGCCGCCGTCGACCGCTACTGCGACGATTTCGAGAAGCTGCTCAAGGATGTCTCGCGCAACGACCGTGACAACATCATGGCGCAGACCTACCTGACGTCGGACACCGGCAAGGTCTACACCATGCTGGCCCATGCGAGCGGCCGCCTGCATTGAGACAGGAATTGAACAGGCGGGGCCATGGTCCCGCCCGTGACTGCGCTGAACCTCCGGCACGCGCCGAACCTGCCCGCAGCACGTTTGCAAGCCGATCGACGCGTTCGGGACTTGCCCAAGTCGGATTTCCGACGCACTGAAGTCCACCGACAATACCCGCTGCCTGACGCTCGAAGGGTGTGATCGTGAAGACGGCAATCATATTCGACTGCGAGTTTCTTTGCCTGGAGGGCTCGCAACGCCGATTCTGGTGCGCGGCACACGACCCCGACCCGGTGATCGCGCAGATCGGTGCGGTCAGGCTTGGACTTGAAGGCGACTTCCCCCTGCTCGGCACACACAAAGCCTATATCAGACCGGTCGACCGGTTTGGTCAGAGATACGCCCTCGATCCGTTCTTCACCAAACTGACCGGCATCACCGAGGAAGATCTGGAGACCGAAGGCGTGGCGCTAGGAGATGCGCTCGCCGACGTCGATCGTTTTTCCGGAGGGTCGCGATTCTGGTCCTGGGGCAAGGACGAATTGAACATGATCGCCATCAGTTGCTATGTCGCGGGCATTCAGCCTCCGGTCCCGGCCACCCGGTTTGACAATGCCGTCAAGCTGCTGATCGCGGCCGGAATGCCGATCGAGGATCTGGCGAGAACGCCGAGCAACAAGCTCGCCGATTACTACGGCGTCGAACACCCGCCATTGCAGGGGCACGACGCGCTCGATGACGCGCTGTCCGTCACCTATACCCTGCAGCACCTGATGAAGACCGGAAAGCTCCGCCCGAAAATCTTCGACCGCTTGTAGGTAGAGAAGCCTGGAGGGATGAAGCTTTGTGGGATTCCGGCGCCCCCGCGCTCAGATCACCGAATCCGTCCAGCTCACGATCTGCCCGGCGGCGTCGCCGAACGCCTTGTCGAGCGCGCTGACATAGGCAGGATTGCCGCTGCCCGAGACGGGTGCGGCTGCGGTGAAGCTCTTGGAGGCACGGACCTCGCCGTTGCGATCGTTCAGGATGCGCACGAACAGGTCGACCTCGGCATGCTCGCCGCCTTCGACGCGCACCTCGAAGGACCGGATTTCGACGATCACCTGATAGTCGATCGCCAGGCCCTCGCCCGGCTTGCCGACGCCGGCAAAGCTGCCCGAGCGCTGGAACGTCTCGGCCAGCCGCGCCTGCACGATCAGCGGCAGCCGGTCGGCCCATTGCGCGCCCTTGAGATACTGGATCGAGCGATCCGACGGCTTGATGACGATGTTCTGGCTGTCCAGCGCCTTGAGCGCCGACGGCTGCGCGATCAGGATCTGCCGGCGGCTGTGGCCATGCGCGTCGACCGAAGGCGCCGACAACTCGAACGTATCGAGCGGCGCGGGCTTGCCGCCCAACGCCGCGCAGCCGGCCAACGTCAAGGCAAGCAGTGCCGCAGCCGAAGTCAACCCGCCCGTTTTCACCCACACAGACTTCACGCGCGATCCCCGTTGTCCCCGGATCGTAAGATCGACCCGCTTTCGCGGCTCATGTTTCTGGGGCGCGCCGTCGCCGAAGTCAACGCCGCGCCCTGCCATCGAATTGCCGAACCTCGCCGTCGCCACCCGAAAGGATGCGCTGCGGATTGCGGCTGAGATCGGTCACCGCCTCTTCGATGCGGCTGATCGAACGGCGGCTGTCCTGCACCAAAGCCTCGACATTCGAAAGCCCCTGTCCCGAGAAGCGCGCCAGATTGTCGGTGATGACGCCAAGGCGGGCATTCAGCGTGTCGGCAACCTGCTTGAACGACTTCAGCGTCGCCCGGGCATCCGCCATCACGCCGTCGGCCTGGCCCGACCCGAGCAAGGTATCGACCTTGGCAAGAATGCCATCGACGCGCACCGAGGCATCGTTGAGCCGTTGCGCGAGCTGCTTTGCATCCTTGATCGTCTGGTCGATGTCGTCGGCCCGGTTGGCGAACTTGTGGGTCACCTCAGCGATGTCGGCGGCGGCCTTGTCGGCGCTCTCACTGGCCTTTTGAATGTTGGCGAGCGCCGAGCGCACTTGTGCGGGATCGATACCGTCGAGCACGTTGTCGACCTTGGCCAGCGTGCCTTGCGTCCGTTTGGTAAAATCGTTGACCGACCCCACGGCCGTATCGACGTTCTTGATCACGCCGTCGAGCTGCTTCGACGTCTCCTTGAGGTTACCGGTTACCGCGTCGACATTGGCGACGATGCTCTTGATCTTGTCCTTGTCGACGGCGTTGAGAAGGCCTTCGGCTGCTTTCAGCGTGCCGTCGAGTTTGCCGGAAACGCCTTTAAGCTCATCCGCCAGCGTGCTGGCGGCGGACAGGAACTTGTCGATGCCATCCGAATTCTTGGCCAGCGCATCGGAGAAGGTCTGGACATTCTGGACGGTCTGCGTCAGCGGCCCGCGAACGTCCCTGGTGAAGCCTTCGAGCTCGGTCAGCACCTTGTCGGCGCGGGTGAAGATATTCTGCGCCGTCTGCAAGAGGTTGGTCACCGCCGACGGGTTGGCGACGATCTCGGCGACCTTGCCTTCCTTTTCCGCTTGGTCGAGGAGTTTCACTTCCTTGGGGTCGGCGCCCTTGAGCTCGATGTTGGCCTGCCCGGTCAGGCCGGCAAGCCCGATATCGGCTTGCGTCGATTTGGTGATCGGCGTCATGCGGTCGATCTCGGTATCGGCGATGGCAACCGTCGGATTGTCGACGTCGATATAGACGCGCTTGACGTCGCCGACCTTGACGCCGTTGAACAGCACGAAACTGCCGCGGCCAAGCCCGGATGCCGAGCCCGGAATGCGCACGCGCAGCAACGTCGTCTCGCCCTTGTCGCCGATGGCCGCCGTCCAGTAGACGAAGGCAAACGCCGCCAGGATCGCGGCCAGCGTGAAGATGCCGACAATGACGTAGTTGGCTCTGGTTTCCATTGTCCCACTTATGGCTATGCGCGCGCCGCAAGATCAAGTTGCCGGGCGCGTTTTCCGCGGAAATAGGACTTTACCCACGGTTCCTCGCTCTTCAGCATGTCGTCTATGGTGCCTTCGACCAGCACTTTCTTCTTGCCGAGCACGGCCACCCGGTCGCAAGCGGTGAACAGCGTGTCGAGATCGTGCGTCACCATGTAGACGGTCAGATCCATAGTATCGCGCAGCTTGACCACCAGTTCGTCGAACTCCGCCGCGCTGATCGGATCGAGGCCCGATGTCGGCTCGTCGAGGAAGACGATGTCGGGATCGAGCGCGAGCGCCCGGGCCAGCGCGGCGCGCTTGATCATGCCGCCGGACAGTTCGGACGGGAATTTCTGCGCTGCATCGGGCGGCAGCCCGACCAGCTCGATCTTGAGCATCGCCAGTTCGTCCATCAGCTTTCGCGGCAGGTCGAGATATTCGCGCATCGGCACCTGGACGTTTTCCAGCACTGTCAGCGCCGAGAACAGCGCGCCGTGCTGGAACAGCACGCCAAGCCGCATGTCGATGCGCAGACGCTCGGCATCATCAGCTTTCTCGATATCGACGCCGAACAGCTTGATCGTACCCGACTGCTTGCGCGTCAGGCCGAGAATGGTGCGCAGCAGAACGGATTTACCGGCACCCGAGGCGCCGACAAATCCAAGGATTTCGCCGCGCCTTATGTCGAGCGACAGTCTGTCGAGGATAAGCTTGTCGGCGAAGGACACGCTGATGTCGTGCGCGGATAGCACGATGTCGCCCTCACCCGCGTCATCAGCCAATGCGCCTGCCCTTTTCCTGTTTCGCAGCTTCATCTCAGAACTCGATCGCTGCGTAGAACATGGCGAAAAGTCCGTCGAGGATGATGACGACGAAGATCGACTTCACAACCGAAGCGGTAACATGCTGGCCGAGCGATTCGGCGCTGCCGCCGACCTTCATGCCTTCGACCGAGGCAATCGTGCCGATGATCATGGCCATGAACGGCGCCTTGATCAGGCCGGCAAAGATGGTGCTGAGATCGATGGCGACGCGCAGCCGGTCGATGAAGGCGGCGGGCGGGATGTCGGAATAGAGCCAGGCAGCCAGTATGCCGCCGCCGAGTGCGGCGAAATTGGCGATGATGGTCAGGCACGGCAAGGCGATGACCAGCGCCACGAGCCGCGGAAAGACCAGGACGCCGATCGGGTTGAGCCCGATGACTTTCAGCGCGTCGACCTCCTCGCGCATCTTCATCGAGCCGATCTCGGCGGTGATCGCGCTGCCGGAGCGGCCGGCGATCATGATTGCCGTCATCAGCACGCCGAGTTCGCGCAGGATCAGCACACCGACCAGGTCGACGACGAAGATATCGGCGCCGAAATAGCTGAGCTGATAGGCGCCTTGCTGGGCAACGATGGCGCCGACGATCGCCGACATCAGCACCACCACCGGAATGGCGCCGACGCCCATGCGGTCGATCTGGTTGAAAATCGCCGCCGGGTTGACGGCATGGCCACGGCCGAGCTTCATCTGCGCGCCACGGATGGTGGCGCCGAGGATGTTCATCGAGGCGAGAAAATCGTCGCGCATCTCGTAGACCCGGCGGCCAACCGCCTCCAGCGCGCGAATAACGATGTTGGGCGGTCGCGCCGGGCCGGATTCGGGTTCGCGCCGCACGGCCTCGCCGACAGCTTCGAGCAGGATCGAAGCGATCTCGCTCTGGCCTTGCATCTGGATCTCGACGCCCTTCTTCTCGAAGGCGCTGACCAGCCGGTCGATCAGCCAGGCGCCGGCGGTGTCCATCTTCTCGATCTTGGAAACATCGAGCGCCAAGGTTTTGAAGCCGCTTCGCTTTTCGATCTTGCGCATGTCGGCGTCGATGAGCGCGACGGTCCTTGTGGTCCAGATTCCGGAGAAAGCGCAGCCAAGAACGCCATCCTCCTCGCCGATCGCCACGCGCGGTTCGTGGTCAGCCTCCCCTGCGGTCGTGCCGCTTGCGTCGCGCTTGCCGATGGTCAACATGGCGTCCTGTTTAGCCTGACGGGTCTGACCTGTCGATTTGCCGACAACGGTTGTCGCATAGCAGGAGCAGAAAAATATGGCGCGTGTCATTTCGGTCGAGGCCGAGCGTTTTCCCATCGCCGGAACCTTCACCATTTCGCGCGGTTCCAAGACCGAAGCCGAGGTGATCTCCTGCACGATCGGCGACGGCGGCCACTTCGGCCGCGGCGAATGTGTCCCCTACAAGCGCTATGGCGAGACCATGGAGGGCGTGCGCGACGCGATCGAGGCCATGCGCGGCCGAATCGCCGCTGGCATCAGCCGGACAGCCTTGCTCGATGCTATGCCGGCCGGAGCCGCCCGCAACGCCATAGACTGCGCCCTGTGGGATCTGGAGGCAAAGCTCAGCGGAACCTCGGTAGCAGTCGCGATAGGTGCTCTTCCCTTGCAGGCGCTCGAAACCGCCTACACGCTGTCGCTGGGCGAGCCGGAGGCGATGGCGGCGCAGGCCCGCGCCAATGCCGCGCGGCCGCTGCTCAAGGTCAAGATCGGTGGCGACAACGACATTGCCCGCATCCGCGCGGTCAGGCAGGCAGCGCCAGACAGCCGCATCATCCTCGACGCCAATGAGGGCTGGAGCGACGACAACATCGTTGCGAACCTCGCCTTTGCCGCCGAACAAGGCATCGCGCTGATCGAACAGCCGCTGCCGGCCGGTCGTGACGAGATCCTGCGCCATATCGCCCATCCCGTGCCGATCTGCGCCGATGAAAGCGTGCATGAGGCTGAGAATCTCGAAGCGCTTGTCGGTCTCTACGATGCCGTCAACATCAAGCTCGACAAGTCGGGAGGCCTGACTGCGGCACTGGTGCTGCGCGATCGCGCCCGCGAACTCGGTTTCGGCGTGATGGTCGGCTGCATGGTCGGCACGTCACTGGCGATGGCGCCAGCGGTGCTGCTTGCCCAGCATGCCGATTTCGTCGACCTCGACGGTCCGCTGCTGCTTGCCCGCGACCGGGTACCGGGCCTTATCTACCAGGGATCGCTGGTGTCACCGCCCGATGTGGCGCTGTGGGGCTGAGCGCGCAGCAAGCCCGATGAGCACCAGCCCGATCAAGGCGATCGGGATCATGGCAAAGAAGCCGTCCACGCCGAGACGGTCGTAGAGCGGGCCGGACGCCAGCGTCACCACCGCCATGAAGAAGCCGTTGGAGAAATAGGCAATGCCTTGCGCGGCACCTGTCCGCTCCTCGGAGACGGTTTCGCCGATCATCTTCTGCAGGCCGATCAGCCCAAGCGCCACCGAGACCGAGTGCAGCGACTGGACACCGAAGAAACCGGGAATGCCGAGGCCGAGCGGCCAGACCAGCGGAAAGGCGATCCAGCGCACGATGGAGCCGATCCCCGCCATCACCATGATCGACACGACGGAGAACCGGTCAAAAAAGCGGGTGAACATCATGAACATGCAGACTTCCGACACCACACCCCAAGCCCATAAGAGACCGACAACCGAATCACTGATGCCGATCGATTTCCAATAGATGGAGACGAAACCGTAGAGGAATGCGTGGCTGGCGGTGATGACGCCGACGCCGACGGAAAAATACAGGAAATACGGGTTGAGAAGCTTCGGCGCCGAATGCTGGATGTCGGCGGCCGACAGCGGTGAGGCGCGCCGCGGACGGCCTAGACGCGGCGCCAGCAGGCCGGCGGCAAGGGCCGCGGCAAACGCCGCCAGAATGACAACCGGAACGGCCTGCGAACCGGTTGCCGACAGAATGAAGCCGCCGGCGACATTGGCGCAGAGATAGGAGATCGAGCCCCATTTGCGCATGCTTGTGTAGTTCGAACCGAAGCGGCGGACACCCGAAAGCGCCAGCGAATCGGCGATCGGCGAATGCGGCGTCCAGACAATGGTCAGCGCCAATGAGACCGCCAGCACCATCGCATAGGTCGGCGGCAGGAAATAGCCTGCCGACAAGAGCAGTGATGCAGCCATCAGCGCGACATAGACATCGGCGCGGTCCCTGGCACGGTCGGCCAGCGCGGTCAGTAACGGCGTCGTCACCACGCGCAGGAACATCGGCGCCGCCAGAATGACGGCGATCTGCTCGGCGTGAAAACCCTTGGCCTGCAGCCACAGTGGAAAATAAGGCAAATGCGTTCCGAGCGGCACGTACAGCGTCGCGAAGATCAGGCTCATGCGCAGTTCGAAATGGCGCGGCTTGACGAGTTGTTCGGACGAGAGCTGCGGCAGGGCCATGAATCGATCCAATCGCGCTGTATTCGACCGGACGGCAACGCGTGTCGATCCCTTAACATGGACGAAAATCGGACGAAACCGGTTGGACTAATTGATTGATTCCGAAGCCCGAAAAGACTTCGGACTATGCCGCCTGCCCTACCCGATCTTCGATGAGCAACGGGATAAAGGGCTCGTCCGGCGCTTCGGGCAGCACCTGCGCCCAGGTCAGAATTTCCATGCGGCCGTCAAAATGCTCGACCACGGCCGTACAACTTTCCACCCAGTCGCCGGTGTTGATGTACTGGACATCGCCAAAATTCTCGATGACGGCATGATGGATGTGGCCGCAGATGACGCCGTCGACATGCGAGCGGCGCGCCTCGTCCGCAAGCATGGTCTGGAACGAGCCGATGAAGTTCACCGCCTTCTTGACGTTGTGCTTGGCCCAGGACGAAAACGACCAATACGGCAGGCCGAGCAGTTGCCGCAGCCGCGTCACCACGCGATTGACCAGCATGGCCGCGTCATAGGCGTGGTCGCCGAGATAGGCGAGCCAGCGCGCATTGTGGACCACGGTGTCGAACTGGTCGCCATGGATGACGAGCAGGCGCTTGCCGTCGGCGGTCTCGTGGATGGCGCGGTCGGCGACGACGATGCCGCCGAAATGCACGCCCTGGAACTGGCGGGCGAACTCATCATGGTTGCCGGCGATGTAAGTGATGTTGGCGCCTTTGCGCGCCTTGCGCAGCAATTTCTGCACGACGTCATTGTGACTTTGCGGCCAGTGCCAGCTCCGCCGCAGCCGCCAACCGTCGACGATGTCACCCACCAGATAGATGATATCGGCATCGTGATATCGAAGGAAATCGATCAGGAACTCGGCCTTGGCCGCCTTCGAGCCCAGATGGACGTCGGAAATGAACATGCTGCGGAAAGTGCGGGGCTCTTGGCCGGACATCGCGATTTCACCGTTGCTTTCGCGAGCCTATGCTCCGATTCATGCAACAACCGTATGACGGTTGCGATTGGTCCAGCCGAAGGACTAGCTTGCCGGCCAAATCACAGGAGAAATCGTCATGGATCTTGGTATCCGCGGAAAGAAGGCCATCGTCTGCGCTTCGAGCAAGGGACTTGGGCGCGGTTGCGCCATGGCGCTGGCCGAGGCCGGCTGCGATGTCGTGGTCAACGGGCGCAACGCCGAACTGGTGGCGAAAACCGCCGCTGAGTTGCGCGAGCGCTATGGCGTCACGGTGACGGAAGTCGTTGGCGACGTTTCGAAGCCGGAGGTGCAGAAGGCGCTGCTCGCGGCCTGCCCGGACCCGGATATCCTCGTCAACAACAATGGCGGGCCGCCGCTTCGCGACTTCCGCACGCTTGATCGCGAAAAGATCCTCGAAGGCGTCACCCAGAATATGGTGACGCCGATCGAGCTGGTGCAGGCTGTCCTCGACGGCATGGCCAAGCGCGACTTCGGCCGCATCGTCAACATCACCTCGTTGTCGGTCTATGTGCCCATTCCCGGCCTTGATCTCTCGTCCGGCGCGCGCGCCGGCCTGACCTCGTTTCTTGCCGGCGTGGCCAGAACGGTTGTCGACCGCAACGTGACCATCAACAGTCTTTTGCCGGGCAAGCTCGACACCGACCGGCTGCGCGGCCCGCATGAAGCCGACAGTGTCGAAAGCCCTGAGGCCGCAGCCGCGCGCAAGACCCGCATCAGCGCCGACGTTCCGGCCAAGCGGCTCGGTACGCCGGAGGAATTCGGCCAGATCTGCGCCTTCCTGTGCTCGGTCCATGCCGGCTATCTGACCGGGCAGAACATACCGGTCGATGGTGGTCTCTACGTCAGCGCCTTTTGATCAACTTGTCCGTGAAACTGTAGGAGACGCCTGTCAGGAGATCGTTGTAAGCATTTGATTGTTAAAGACTTTATACGCGCTTCCGGGTATCGCCGCCGGCGCGTCAATTAGCGTCGCGAAAAACCACGGCTGCATGCTAAAAGGGAATCTCCAGCCAGAATTCGAGGGAGCGGCCGCATGGAAGGCGAGAGCAAAAAGACGGCACGTTCGGACCTCGACGAAGCCGCCCTCTACTTCCACAAGCACCCAAGGCCGGGAAAACTCGAGATACAGGCGACCAAGCCGCTCGGCAATCAGCGCGACCTCGCGCTCGCCTATTCGCCTGGCGTCGCCGCCCCTTGCCTGGAAATCCGCGACGACCCGGCGACCGCCGCCGATTATACCGCGCGCGCCAATCTGGTCGGCGTCGTCACCAACGGATCGGCCGTTCTCGGCCTCGGCAATATCGGCCCGCTGGCCTCCAAACCGGTCATGGAAGGCAAGGCCGTCCTGTTCAAGAAGTTCGCCGGCATCGATGTCTTCGACATAGAGATCGACGCGCCCGGTATTGAGCGCATGGTCGAGACGATCTCGGCGCTGGAGCCGACCTTCGGCGGCATCAACCTCGAGGACATCAAGGCACCGGAATGCTTCGAGGTCGAGGAACAGCTGAAGGCGCGCATGAAGATACCGGTGTTTCACGACGACCAGCACGGCACCGCCATCATCGTCGCCGCCGCCGTGCTCAACGGGCTGGAATTCGCCGGAAAAACCATATCTGAAATCAAGATCGTCACCTCCGGCGCCGGGGCTGCCGCCCTTGCTTGTCTCAACCTGCTGGTCTCGCTCGGCGCCAAGGTCGAAAACATCTGGGTCACCGACCGTTTCGGCGTTGCCTACAAAGGGCGGACCGACGAGATGGACCGCTGGAAAGACCCTTATGTGAAGGACACCGAGGCGCGCACGCTGGCCGACGTCATATCGGGCGCCGATGTCTTCCTCGGCTTGTCGGCGGCAGGCGTGCTGAAGCCGGAACTGCTCCAGCACATGGCACCGAAGCCGCTGATCCTGGCGCTGGCCAACCCCAATCCGGAGATCATGCCGGAGGCGGCACGCGCCGCCCGCCCCGATGCGATGATCTGCACAGGCCGTTCCGATTTTCCCAATCAGGTCAACAACGTACTTTGTTTTCCTTACATTTTTCGCGGCGCGCTCGACTGTGGTGCCAGCGCTATCAACGAGGAGATGAAGATGGCGGCGGTCCGCGCCATCGCAGCCCTTGCCCGCGAGGAACCTTCGGACGTCGCTGCCCGCGCCTATTCCGGCGAGACGCCGATCTTCGGCCCTGAATTCCTGATTCCTTCGCCGTTCGATCCGCGCCTGATCCTGCGCATAGCGCCCGCGGTCGCCAAGGCAGCCTGCGACACCGGCGTCGCGACAAGGCCGATCACCGACTTCGCCGCCTATATCGACAAGCTGAACCGCTTCGTCTTCCGCTCCGGCCTGGTGATGAAGCCGGTGTTCTCCTCCGCCAAGGCGTCGACCGCCAAGCGCGTCATCTATGCCGACGGCGAGGATGAGCGCGTGTTGCGCGCCGCCCAGGTGGTGCTCGAAGAAGGCATCGCCGAGCCGATCCTGATCGGCCGCCCGCACGTCATCGAGGTGCGCCTGAAGCGCTACGGCTTGCGCATCAAGCCCGGTGTCGATTTCGGCCTGATCAACCCGGAAGACGATCCGCGCTATCGCCATTATGTCGACCTTTTGATCGAACTCGCCGGCCGGCGTGGCGTCACGACGGAAGCCGCGCGCACCATGGTCCGCACCGACAACACGGTGATCGCAGCACTTGCGCTGAAACGCGGCGATGCCGACGCCATGGTCTGTGGACTAGAAGGCCGCTTCGAGCGGCATCTGCGCAACGTCACCTTGATCATCGGCCCCCGCGCCGGCATCAAGGACCACGACCTGTCGACGCTTTCCATGCTGATCTCGCAGCGCGGCATCATCTTCCTGACCGACACCCACGTCTCCGTCGACCCGACGGCGGAAGAAATCGCCGAAATGACCGTGCTGGCGGCGGAAGAAATCCAGCGCTTCGGCATCGAGCCTAAGGCAGCGCTCTTGTCGCATTCCGATTTCGGCTCGCGCGATTCGCCCAGTGCCCTGAAGATGCGGCAAGCAGCGGCGATCCTGGCGCGCATCGCGCCTGACCTTGAATGCGATGGCGAGATGCATGCGGACACTGCTCTGTCGGAGCACCTGCGCCAGCGCGTGTATCCCCATTCGAGGCTGAAGGGCGAAGCCAATTTGCTGGTGTTCCCCAACCTCGATTCGGCCAACATCACGCTGACGGCGCTCAGAACCATGACGGATGCGCTACACGTCGGGCCGATCCTGCTCGGCACCGACATGCCGGCGCATATATTGACGCCGTCCGTCACCTCGCGCGGCGTCGTCAACATGACGGCGCTTGCCGTGGTCGAAGCCGCCCACAAGGCACAGGCGGTCGTCAATCTGGGCTGAACACGGATTTCGCGGTAAACTGCAGTTAACCGCGAACACGGTAGCCTTGCGGGGCTAACAGTCGGGATTTGGCAGGCGGAGTTTGGGCGGATGGCAAGCGGAGGGTGGAAGCAGGCGCATGCTGCCGTGCTGCTTGGCCTCCTGTTGTCTGCAACCTGGGGGGTGGCCGAGCCACAGGCTGCTTCGCGGGTCTGCCGCCAGCTGGAAGCCGATCTTGCCGCGTCCTCGCGCGGCGGCGGTGGCGGTCCGGCGCTGATCCGGAAATACGATTCCGCAATTGCCAGGCAGCATGAACAGATTTCGAAGGCTCGCAGCCAGGCGAGCCGGGCCGGGTGCGGTTTTTCGCTGTTTGGTCGCAACCTCAATCAATGCGCCGGACTCAACGCCACGATCGACCGCATGAATGCCAATCTCGACGCCTTGCAAAACAAGCGCGAGCGGCTGGCCAGCGGCGGCTCTGGCCGCGACCGCGGACGCATCCTGGCGGCGCTTGACGCCAATGGCTGCCGCGACGACATCGTAGCGCCTCGGCGGACGCCTTTGCAGGAAGCCAACCGCGACGGCGGCAGCGCAAACCTGTTCAATCAGCTTTTTGGCGGCAACAGCCAGCAACTCGATATGTTTGATGAGCCTAGCCCGCCCGACGATCCAGGCGAGGAGCGCAATGTCCGCCGGGTGCTCAACCAGCCCGGCATACCCGATTTTCCGAGCGTCGGCGGTGAGTTCCACACCTCCTGTGTGCGCACCTGCGACGGCTACTTCTTCCCGATGTCGAACTCAGCCTCGGCTGGCGATTTCGAACGTGACCAGAAGAATTGCGAATCGAGCTGCCCCGGCACCGAAATGCAGGTTTTCTACTCGCGCGGCATGGGCGACGATTCGGCCTCGATGACGTCATCTATCACCGGCCGGCCCTACAGTGAATTGCCGACCGCCTATCTCTACAAGCAGCCCGATATGTCGCGGCCGCCGGCTTGCGGCTGCAACGCCGCCGCGCAGGGTTTTCAGATCATCGCCGGCAACCCGCCGAATCCGGAACAGTTGCAACCCGAGACGGACTCCGCACCGTTCATTCCGGTGCCGATCTCCAAACCGGATCCAGGTGCCGATCCCGAAACGCTGGCCAATCAGGAAGGCGGGCTCGACCGCGAGACGATCAAGCGGGTTTCCGCCAAGCCGGTGACGTCGCCGATATCAGCCTTGCCGCCGGAACAGCGGAAGGTCAGGGTCGTCGGGCCAACGTTCCTTCCCGACCCATCAGCGGCAATAGATCTGCAAGCTCCGGCCCCGAAGGCAGTCCGGTAAGGGCTGTTCTGAGCGGCATGAACAACGCCTTGCCCTTGCGGCCGGTCGCTTCCCTGATCTTGCCCGTCCAGTCCTTCCAGATCGTCGCGGTCCAGGGTTCCTCCGGCAACAGGTCGAACGCCTGTCGAAGAAAGTCGCGGTCCTCATCGGAAAATTCCGGCGTCTCCTGAGGCCCTTCGCGCAGGATGCGCCACCAATTGACCGCATCGGCCAGCCTGTCGAGATTGCCGCGCACCGCCAGCCAGAACGGTTCGGCCTGCTCGCCGGAGACGCCGAGCACGATCAGACGGTCTTGTGCCTCGGCGAACGGCATGTGGTGCAGCAGCGACCGGTTGAGTACGAACAGCTCGTCCGGATCGAACTTGGCCGCGGATTTCGATGTCGCCGCCGGATCGAAGCGTTCGGCGAGTTCGCCCATCGTCGGCATCGCCGCGACATTCTCCGAAGTGCCTACCAGAACGGCCAATGATGCGACGGCCATCGGCTCGATGCCGTCCTCGCGCAGGCTCTCGATGGAGAGCGCGCCGGTGCGCTTAGACAAGCCCTCGCCCGATGCGGTGGTCAGGAGATTATGGTGGCCGAACAGTGGCGGCTCGGCATCCAGAGCCTGGAACAGGGCGATCTGCACGCCGGTGTTGGTGACATGATCGTCGCCGCGGATGACATGGCTGACGCCCATCTCAATGTCGTCGACCACGGAAGGCAGCGTATAGAGATAGGTGCCGTCCTCGCGCACCAGGACCGGGTCGGAAAGCGAGGCCAGATCGACGGTTTCCTCACCGCGTACCAGGTCGTTCCAGTGGATTTCGGTGCGTTCCGGCTGTTGTGGATCGCCTGAGAAATTGGGGAGGAGAAACCGCCAGTGCGGCCGGCGGCCATCGGCCTGGTACTCGTCGATCTGCTCTTGCGTCAGTGTCAGCGCCTCGCGGCCATAGACCGGCGGCAGGCCGCGCGTGCGGCGCACCTTGCGCCTGAGATCGAGTTCCTCCGGCGTTTCGTAGCAGGCATAGAGAACGCCTGCCGTCTTCAGCCTCTCGACCGCCGCGTCATAGACTTCGAAGCGCCGCGACTGGTACTCGGTGGCGTCGGGAAAAATGCCCAGCCAATGCAGGTCATAGAGGATGGCGTCGGAAAACTCCTGCTTCGAGCGCGCAATGTCGGTGTCGTCGAAGCGCTGGATGAATCGGCCCTTGTTGTTCATGGCGAACAGCCAGTTGAACAGGGCCGTGCGCGCATTGCCGATATGAATGCGGCCGGTCGGCGACGGGGCGAAACGAACGGTAACTGTCATGAACGGGGCGTACCGGATGCTTTTGTGGTTGACAAGACGCGCCCCCGCGTTGCCCGGCAGACATAGAACATGGCGGCTGGAATGAAAAGACCGGGCGGTGGACGCCTCAGGAGGCGCGCAGTCCGGAGGCGGCCTTTGTGACCCAAGCGTAGCCAGCCGCTGGGGCCGACGACCGGTTGAAGGCGATCAGCGGCCGAAATCATCGGAACTGAGGCGGGTCCAGCGGTCGCCCACCAATCCACCGATAAAAATGTCGCCGGAGCGGACCGCTTCCGTGACCTCGGCGATGCGCGAGCGGACCATCGTTCCCCCGGCATAGCGGAAGAAGACATTCTTGTAGCCAAAGAGTTGAGGTATGAATCTGGTCTGCGTCTGTCCGGTGATGCCGACGCAGCCCATCTCCCATGCGGCGGCGACAAGCGCATCCAGAGTCGCGCCCCAGTGCGGTGCGGATGCCTGGATCTGCAACAGGTTCGCCATGCCGCCGGCCTGACCATAGAAGGCATGACAACCGAGCATTTTGCCCGTTTCGTCGTAGATCCCACCGAAATGAAGGGGGCCGTCGGCCCGCTTCTCGGCCGCCAGCGCAAGCAGCCGTGGCAGTTCCCCATCCTTCCAACTCGGCCGAAGAGCGTAACCAGACAGGAGAGTCGGCAGCTTCTCGGCAAATTGCACGGCATCGATCGGCTCACGGTGGGTGCGATGTGACGATGAATGGAGGACGGGGGGCTCGAACCTTTTCTTCGCGAGAGCATCGAATGCTCTCGCGCATGGATCGAGTACAAGGCGAGGCAGGCCAGGCCATTTACGGTGCAGTGCGGAGGCGGCCATCGCCGCCGGCCGGAAAACATATGTCCATCCCAGACAATGCACCGGAAGGAGTTGGTACTTCATCGGGCGCGCGAAGGCCAAGGATGTCCGGTTGGCCGAATCGGTCAGTTGCAGATCGAATTCGCCTTGATGCAAGGCACGCAGCAATTGGGGTCCGGCCGAGCCGTCATCGGTGCCGGGGTCGGCCATGAGCGGCCCGATGATCGCCGCATTCAATGCCGCTCCATTGAGCTCGTAGCGGGCTTTCAGAACGCCGAGGAACCCACCCAGACGACCGTGCCGATTGATCTGGACAAGAGCGTTGCTTTCCCCGGACTGGCCGGCAGGGTCGAGATAAATCTCTCTCATATACGCGGCCGTCTCCGCGATCGCGCGATCGAGGAGGTGGCGGCGGCGGCGGCGAAACTTCGTCAGGAAGAGTGCGGCGACGCGCTCGAGATCTTCGGCAGCCAGCGGACGAACCGAGCCATGCTGAGATTCCAGCACTGACGGCGCAGCCAACTTTTCCTCGGCATTCGCAGAAAGATGCATCGTGAAGAACGTCCGTAGGTTGCTCTCCATCGGATATATATCAACCAATGGTAGAAACAACGTATCTCGGTCGGTATGATGAACAGAGGTCTCAAGACTTACTATCCGGACAGGACTTCACAGGCAAATCAAGTCGGCCAGCATCACGGCGCTGATCGGCGGGTTGGCCGCGGCCCTGCGATCGCATGCCCTGGTCCAGCCCGCTGGGCTGACCGTGCCGGACAGAGGCGGCCTCCGGCCGAAGCTGCAGGCCGCCTCAATTCAGCTCACAAGTCCCTTGGTCAGTTCCAATGCCTGGCGTTCGAACAGGCGACGGTAGATGCCGCCTTTCAGCCGGATCAGTTCGTCATGCGAGCCTTCCTCGACGATGTTGCCGCGATCGAAGACCAGCAGCCGGTCCAGCGCCCGCACCGTCGAAAGCCGGTGCGCGATGACCAGCGTCGTGCGGCCGACCATCAGCCGCTCCATCGCCTGCTGAATCAGAACCTCCGATTCCGAATCGAGGCTCGATGTCGCCTCGTCGAGGATCAGGATGCGAGCATCGGCAAGAAAGGCGCGCGCGATCGCCACGCGCTGACGCTCGCCGCCCGACAGTTTCACGCCGCGCTCGCCGACCAGCGTGCCGTAGCCCTTCGGCAGGTTGGTGATGAAGTCATGCGCACTCGCCAGCTTCGCGGCATGCTCGATCTCCTCCTGCGTCGCACTCGGCCTGGCATAGGCGATGTTTTCGGCCAGCGACCGGTGGAACAGGATCGGCTCCTGCTGAACGATGGCGATCTGCCCGCGCAACGAGGCTTGCGCCACCTGCGAGATGTCCTGGCCGTCGACCAGGATTTGCCCCGCATTCACGTCATAGAGCCGCTGGATAAGCTTGACGAAGGTGGTCTTGCCCGACCCCGAATGGCCGACCAGCCCGACGCGCTCACCCGGCGCGATATCGACCGAAAAGTCGCGGTAAAGCGCCGATCGGTGATGGCCATAGTGAAAGGTGACGTTGTCAAAGCTGATCCGTCCTTCGGTGATCCGGATCGGCTCGGCACCTGGCCGGTCCTCGATGCCGAGCGGTTCGGACTGGAAATCGACCAGCTCTTCCATATCGTTGATGGAGCGCTGCAGATTGCGGACATGCGTGCCGATATCCCTGAGATAGCCCTGCAGCACGAAAAGCGAGGTCAGCACGAAGGCAACGTCGCCGGCGCTCGCCTGCCCCCACGACCACAGCATCAGCGCCAGGCCGATCACCGCGGCGCGCATGACCAGCAGCAGCACCCCTTGCGTGGTGCCGTTGATGGTACCGCGCACCCAGGTGCGCCGTGTGCGCGCACGCCATTTGGCGACGACCTTGGCCAGTCGGCGTTCTTCGCGCTCCTCGGCGCCAAAGCCCTTGACCACGGCATTGCAGCTGACCGCGTCGGCCAGCGAGCCGCCGAGGCGGGTATCCCAGGTGTTGGCGAGCCTTGCCGCCGGCGCGACATAACCAAGTGACAGCAGCGCCGTCACCGTGATGAACAGCACCGAACCGGCAGCAACGACCGCCCCCATCAACGGCCAGAACCAGCCGAGCAGCAACGTCGAGCCGACCAGCATGACGACCGACGGCAGCAGCGCGATGAGGATGGTGTCGTTGAGCAGGTCGAGCGCCCACATGCCGCGCGTCACCTTGCGGACGGTCGAGCCGGCAAAGCTGTTGGCATGCCAGTCGGTGGAAAAGCGCTGGACGCGATGGAAAGCATCGGCGGCGATGTCGGCCATCATCTTCAACGTCAGCTCGACGATCCCCATGAACGCCAGGTTGCGCAAGACAACGCCGGCCAGCGCCAGCGCCATCAGCATCGAGAACGCCATCAGCGCGGCATTCCAGGCAATCGCGTCGGCGCCGGCGCTGCTGGCGACGGCGTCGACCAGCCGGCCGGAATAGAGCGGCGTCAGCACATCGGCCAGTGTCGACAGCAGGAAGCTGCCCATGATGAGCGAAAGCCGCCACGGCTGGCGCCGCCAATGGGTAAGCGTGAAGCCAAGAACGCTGCGAAAGGCGCTCGCGCGCAAATCGATCTTAAAACGAGCCATGATGTCATTCGGGCACAAACGAGCCCGATCCCGGTAGGTCGAAAATTGAAGAAGCCGCGCAAGGGGCCAATGAGTGCCCGGAAAGCGGAGTGGCATATTTGGCGTCTCGCCCATCATCGGGCGGCGACCGGCATCGGCATAAGCCTGTGCTCGATCCGGCATCAGCACGAAGGGCAAACCTTCGCTGAGCGCCGGATGAGACCTAGGCTTCGCGGCCTCGCATTACCATGTGAAATACTGCCATTCGGACCTCCCGCAAGACAATTGCGGAGGGGTCCTTATAGAGACGCTCCGATGCATCGCCAAGACGGGCTGACGCCAAAAGCGTATCTGGTCCAACCACTGCGATTATTTTGCAACAATGGCGGGCAAGCCGCGCCTCATTCAGAAACGCGATCGAAGCGCATGTAGCGGCCATCGGTTGATGGCTTGAACCCGAGCTTTTCATACATGCCATGGGCATCGCTGGTCGACAGGCTCCAATGGAAAACGGTCCTGACCTCCGGATGGTCGATCAGGGCCTGGACGAGCCGGCTGCCTATGCCCTGCCCGCGGTTCTCCGGCCAGACGATGATATCGGCGAGATAGGCGAATACCGTGCGGTCGGTGATCGCGCGGCCGAAGCCGACTTGCTTGCCATCGACATAGGCACCGACGCACAGTGAATTGGCAAAGGCGCGGCGATGGACTTCGTCAGTGCGTCCGGCGCCCCAATAGCTTGCCATCAACAGGTCCGATGTCGCACGGAAATCGATCCGTGACATGTCGAAGCTGATTTCACAATCGGGCATGGCTGTCTCCGGCCGCACCGCCGCGCGCTTTCGGTACTTAGCTGCGATCCCTGAAACGATTGGTGATGGGATAGCGGCGGTCGCGGCCAAAATTCTTTTTGGTGATCTTCACGCCCGGCGCCGCCTGCCGTCGCTTGTATTCTGCGATGTAGAGCAGGTGCTCGATGCGCGTCGCTGTCGCCCGGTCATGGCCGCGCGCGACGATATCGTCGACACCCATCTCGTTCTCAACCAGGCATTCGAGAATATCGTCCAGCACCGGATAGGGCGGCAGCGAATCCTGGTCGGTCTGGTTCTCGCGCAATTCCGCCGATGGCGCCTTGTCGATGATGTTTTTCGGGATCACCTCGCCCGAGGGGCCAAGCGCGCCCGGCGGCACGTGGCTGTTGCGCCAGCGCGACAGCGCGTAGACCTGCATCTTGTAGAGATCCTTGATCGGATTGAAGCCGCCATTCATGTCGCCATAGAGCGTAGCGTAGCCGACCGACATCTCGCTCTTGTTGCCGGTGGTGACGACCATCGAGCCGAACTTGTTGGAGATCGCCATCAGGATGGTGCCGCGCGCGCGGCTCTGCAGATTCTCTTCGGTGATGCCTTCCTTGGTGCCTTCGAACATCTGCGTCAGCGCGTGCAGAAACCCTTCGACCGGCTCGAAGATCGGCACGATGTCGTAGCGGCAGCCGAGCGCCCGGGCGCAATCCTCGGCATCTTTCAGCGAGTCCTTCGAGGTGTAGCGGTAGGGCATCATCACCGCGCGCAGGCGTTCCTCGCCGAGCGCATCGACGGCGAGCGCCGCGCAGATCGCCGAATCGATGCCGCCGGACAGACCAAGCACCACATTCTTGAAGCCGTTCTTGTTGACGTAGTCCCGCAGGCCTAGCATGCAGGCGCGATAGTCGGCCTCCTCCCGGTCCGGAATTTTCGACATCGGCCCTTCGGAACAGACCCAGTGATCGCCCTGGCGTTTCCATGTAGTGACGTCGACCGCTTCCTCGAACTGGCTCATCTGGAAGGCAAGCGTCTTGTCGGCGCCAATGGCAAACGAGGCGCCGTCGAAGATCAGCTCGTCCTGGCCGCCAAGCTGGTTGGCATAGATCATCGGCAGCCCGCATTCGATGACCTGGCGGATGACGACCTGGTGGCGGACATCGATCTTGGCGCGGTAGTAGGGCGAGCCGTTCGGCACCAGCAGGATTTCCGCCCCGCTTTCGGCCAGCGACTCGCTGATATCGACATCGCCCCAGATGTCCTCGCAGATCGGAACTCCGATGCGCACGCCGCGGAAATTGACCGGCCCCTGGATCTCGGGTCCGGCCTGGAAGACGCGCTTCTCGTCGAACTCGCCGTAGTTAGGCAGATCGAGCTTGTAACGTTCCGCGATGATCTTGCCGCCATCGGCGAAGACGATCGAATTGTGCGTGCCGCTCTTGCGCTTCAACGGCGTGCCGATGATGACGCCGGGACCTCCATCCGCGGTGTCGGCGGCAAAATCCTGTGCCGCCTTTTCGCAGGCTTTCAAAAAGGCCGGCTTCAGCACCAGATCCTCCGGCGGATAGCCGGCGAGGAAAAGCTCGGTATAGAGCACGAGATCGGCGCCTTGACGTGCGGCATCCGCCCTCGCCTCGCGGGCCTTGGCGAGATTGCCTGATATGTCGCCGACAGTCGGATTGAGCTGGGCGACGGCGATGCGCAGGATGTCGAGCTTCTTGGTCATGCCTGCTGACTTAGCGCGGCAAAATTGCCCGGGCAATGGCGTTCGTTTGGACCAATTCGGACCGATTGACATACGTCAACCGTGTACGGACCGATCAACGTACTTCAATCGTGGCGATACGACCAGGTATCAGTCGTCGCCCATATATTCGCGCAGCGCTTGCGGCGAATGGTTCTCGCCGATCGACATCGCCAGGATGCGTGAAATATGCCGGCGCGGCAGATGCGTCTCCGCTGCCCATTGGTTGATTTGCCTCTGGATCTTGTCCAGGTCCTTCTTCGAAGTCGGGCTTTCGGCGATGTCTAGGCCGGCGTCGCGCAACGCCGCGGCCATATCGCCCGAGATGACGAACGCATCCCAACCCAGCCAGCGCAGGAAATACTGGCCCGTATTGCCGCCCAGCCGGCTGCCATGCTTGCCGAGCCAGGCCATCAGCCCGACCTGGTCGTCAGCCGGCCAGTTGGCGAGGAATTGGCCGAAACCGCCATATTCCTTCGACACGCGCTCGACGAAGGCAGCGTTGTCGCGCACGGATCTGATCTTCTGCGGGTTGCGCACGATGCGCTGGTCCGCCGTCAGATCGTGCCAGAAATCATCGGGCTGGAACAACAGCCGCTTCGGCTCGAAGCGCAGAAACGCCTCCTCGAAGCCCGGCCATTTCTGCTCGATGACGCGCCAGACGAAACCAGCGGCGAAGACGCGTTCGGCCATAACAGAGAGAATGCGGTCATCGGCGATGTCAGCCACGGCGGCATTGTCAGGCGCCGGACCCAGCAGCGACGTAAGTTCCTCTTCGCCGCCCTTGCGTTTTGCGGCGCGTGCGCGAATTTTCTTGAAATCGGCCATTGGTCCCTCGGCAACTGGAATCAATCTAACACTTCCCGTGTGAGCCGGCAGCCTCTACCTCTTACGGCAAGCCAAAGACCCTGGAGATGGCCATGAACAAGACGATCGACGACCTGGCGAACCGCTGGCTCAAGCGGCGGCCGGACGGCCTCAGCCAGCTCGAAAGCCGGGTGCTGCAATCGACGCTCGAACGGACCACCATCTCGCGCGACACCAACAAGGCCGTCGCCTTCCACCAGACCTTCGGCGACCGGCTCGCCGACACGATCGCCCGCATCGGTGGGTCATGGTCCTTCATCCTGACCTTCATCGCCTTTCTGATCCTGTGGACATCAGGCAATGTCTGGCTGCTGTCGCGTGACGCCTTCGATCCCTACCCGTTCATCTTCCTCAATCTCGTTCTGTCGATGGTCGCCGCCTTGCAGGCGCCGGTGATCATGATGGCGCAGAACCGCCAGACCGAACGCGACCGCATCGACGCCGCCCACGATTACGAGGTCAACCTGAAAGCCGAGATCGAGATCATGGCGCTGCATGAAAAGCTGGATGAACTGCGCCACGGCCAGATTCTCGGTATGCGCGACGAGATCGTGCAGCTGACCGAAATGGTCAAGCGGATCGACGAAAGGCTGTCTTCGCAGCAGTCGGCTTCATGACCGACGCAATCCATCATTTCATCGAACAATACGGGCTGCTCGCGGTCTTTATCGGTTGCGTCGCGGAGGGCGAAAGTGCCGCCATCCTTGGCGGCTTCTTCGCCCACCAGCAGGTCTTCGTCCTGTGGCACGCGGTTCTTGCGGCCGCGCTCGGCGCCTTCGTCGGCGATACTTTCTTCTTCATCCTCGGACGAAGCTTCGCCGACCATCCCTATGTCGTCAGATTGCGCAAACGGCCCGGCTTCCGCCGCGCCTTTCGGCTGCTCAACACCCATCCCGACATTTTCGTGCTGTCCAACCGCTATATCTACGGCATGCGCCTCGTCGGCGGCATTGCAGCCGGGCTTTCCAACATTGCCGCGCCGCGCTTCGTCATCCTCAACGCGCTTTCATCGGCGGTCTGGGCGGTACTGTTCGGCACGATCGGTTATGTCTTTGGACTGGGAGCCGAGCACGTCATCGGCCAGGCGTTGATGCATCACGAACGGTTGCTGATCGGGCTTGGCATCGGCCTGACCGTGGCCGTTCTGGCATGGCTCGTCGCCCGTCACATCGCCAGGAAGGAACGCGCCAGGGAGGACTGATCGTCAATCCACGCCGAGCGCCTGATCCCCCCGATCGAGGATCAGCGGGATGATCAGGTCTTCCTCGTCGGCAAGATGCCTTGTCAGCATGGCGATCAGCCGGCTGTTTTCGTCGGCATAGGCGTCGGCGGCAAAGCGCTGTCTGTCTTCGTTTTCCTGAAGCGTCTTGATGAACGCATTGGCCGCCTCGGCATTGCGCTCCAGCCCTTCATGAATGGTGTGATGGTCGGCATCGAGAATCTCGAAGCCGCGCTTCAAACGGGGCTCGGCCTTGGCGAAGACCGGAAAATATTGATAATCCTCGACATTGTGGTGACCGTCGAGATGCCCAAGAAAATGATCGAGGCGCGGCGCGAACCAGCGCGCGAAATCAGGCGCCGTCAGCCGTCCCTCACGGTAGTCCCCAATACCGTTGGCCAGCATGCCGCCAAGTTCGCGGAACATGTCGTGCCGCTGCAGCCACATATTGGCGATGCCATGGATGTTGGCATGGTCCTGCCAGTTTTCACGCGGGTATTTTTCGACGAGCCAGCGCAGATCGTCTGGCAGGCCAGCACGCTCAAGAAGCAGAAAGCTCGTGGCTTCGGACATGACAGTCTCCTTTGGTGACTGGCATGTAGGCATCGAAAGGCTAGATCGGTAGTCCCGTAATCCGCTCGATAATGGCGATACCCCAGACGCCGGCGACGATGAGCACCGAAATCAGCACCGCCAGCGAACCGCAATCCTTGGCCAACTGGATATCGACATTGAACTCGCGGCTGAAAGCGTCACATGCCGCCTCGATGCCGGTGTTCAGCACTTCGACCATGATCAAGAGCAGCACGGCGCCGATCAGCAAAGCATAACCGCGCCACGAGATCGAAACGAACCAGCCGAGCGGCAAGGCAAGCGCCAGCAGCATCAGCTCCTGCTGGAAAGCCTTCTCGCTGGTGGCCAGCTTGCGAAACGCCCGCACCGAATTGAAATAAGCATCGATCAGCCGCTGCATGCCAAACCCCTTTGCGAATCACCGGCACGGGATAATGCAATGGCTGGCCAGATCAATGGAATAAGGTGACTTGTCCAAGATTCATTCAGCAACCGGTATGGACGGTGTCGACTTTTCAAACTGCGGCAGCCCGTCGTCGATCGAATAGTAGTCACCCTTGTCACCGACGAAGATATGGCATTCCCCCTCAAGACCTGTCGGCTTGTCGAACGATCCCGCCATGACTGAAACGTAGTCCTGGTCTCGCGGCTTCCAGAACAGCACCGATCCGCATGCCTTGCAGAACCCACGCCTGGCGAAGGTAGAGGCTTCGTACCAGGTGATACTTTCCGTGCCCTCGATCACAATGTCGGCGTTGGCAACATTGGTCGCGGCATAGAAATGTCCGCTCTGCTTGCGGCATTGCGAGCAATGACAATAGACGACGCCACGCAGCGCTCCGTGCGTTTTGAAGCGAACCGCTCCGCACAGACACGATCCCGTGTGATTGTCGCTCATTTCGACCTCCTCGAGGAAAACTCTGCCTCAGCATCGTCGTCAGGATTCCAGCTTTGCGACGACCACACGCAAGCAAATGCGACATGTACTGGCGTGGTGAATCCGAAATTCGGTTTCATTTTCAAGAGCGCGATGCGCGAATTTCGGATTCAAAGCCACCAAACTGGCGTCGTTTTCGATTATTGGGTGCGCAAATTTAAGCTTTTACAGCCGCAGGTAGAGAAAAACTGTGGAATCTCGGCAATTAAGGAAACTTTAGCGCTGGCGCATTTATGGTCATGGCAAGCGAAGGTCGTGGGTGGGGACGCATCCCTTTGCAAGTTGTTCTGGAGTCGGTCGCATTCCCCAGGTCGGCGACAAAGGGAACCCGCGAATTCTACAGCGGAATCCGAGGGGAAGAATCAAAAATGCAGCCGGCAGCTCTTCCGACCGAACGAAGCACCGACATCGCGGCCAGTGTCGTTGCCACAATGCGCCAGCTGGGCGTGCTCAGCCTGCCGCGCAACTACGAGATTTTCTACGAGGCGCTGAGCGGCACCAATCGCGAACTCAGCCTCGCCGTCGTTTCGCTGAGCAGCCGGCCGACACAAGATGAACTGGACCAGATCGGGCGCACTTTCTTTGCCCACAACCATGGTCCGGGCATCGTCGAGCATGCCAGAGACGTCATCGCCAGGGAGCTCGAGGAGGTTGCTTCGCTGCTGCGGAGCGAGCGCAGCCACATCGAGAAATACGGCAGGATCCTCGATGAGACATCGAGCGGCCTCAGCGGCCGCAGCCTTCTCTCTCAGGATCTCCTGCAGAAGATCGCCAACGCCATGGCGGTTGCCACCAATTCGACGATCGATCACGGCCGGCAGGTGGCCTCGACGCTCAGCGACAAGACGGCCGAACTCGAGAGCGTCAAGTCGAAGCTTGAGGAGTATAAGCGGCTGGCCGACACCGATCCGTTGACCCATATCTGGAATCGGCGCGCCTTCGACAAGGAGATCACCAGGATCTACAACAGCAACAGGGGTATCCTGTTCAACGCCCTGGTTCTTGTCGACATCGACCGCTTCAAGGATATCAACGACCGCTATGGCCACCCGGTCGGCGACAAGATCATCCAGAGCATCGCCGATATTTTCCAGACCAGCATTCGCGGCGACATGTTCGTCGCCCGCACCGGCGGCGAGGAGTTCGCGCTGATCATCGAGGGCGCCAGCGAGGACGCCACCTATGACGTCGCGGAGCGTATTCGTGCCCTGATCGCGCAGACGCCGTTCACCAGCAGCCAGACCGGTACGAATTACGGCACCGTTACCGTCTCGATGGGTATCTGCATGGCGTCCGAAGCCGAAGGACCCGAAGATCTCTACACCAAGGCCGACCGGGCGCTCTATCGCTCGAAGGTCAGCGGCCGCAACCGCGTCACCAGGCACTCGACGATGGCAGGCCCCCGGGCCGGCAAGAGCTGGCTGCTCTACAAGAAGGACTGACAGTCCCTGCCCGCTGGTGCCGGGAACACTGGACTAGAGCGTTTCATATTTTGACGGAAGCGTAGCCTGCGTTTTCGAAGTAGTTCTTGCATTCGGCTGCCTCGATGGTTTCGACGA